>CACZTF010000028.1 GCA_902784025.1 uncultured Lachnospiraceae bacterium | reverse complement strand
GAAATAAAGACGCAGCTGCATGATGACCTCCGGTGAGTTTTATTTGTAGGATATTATAATACAATCGAAGGGGTTTGTCGCGGCTTTGATCAGAAGTGCTTTTCTTTTTCAAATGTATGATATAATAAAAGCAGTTAAAGTATCATTTCGGTATACAGAGGAAAAGGATTTTTTCTCTCGTCTTATAATTTATAAGGAGTAAATTCATTATGGGCAAAAGCAGCAAAAAGCAGGAAATGAATGAAAGAAAAATGCTGATATTGCATATATTGTCAGAGGGAAAGCGGGTCTCGTCTACGGAGATCATAGAACGTCTGAGCAAGGCTACCGGGAAACCACCCTTAAAATCGAGGACAAGCATTAAAAATTGCATAGATGAATTAAAACTTGAAGGATATGATATAGAATCCGAAAACAATTCATATTTGCTTATCCGAAATGAAAATGTTATGACCTCGGACATTGCGGATGGATATGATCTTCCGGACAACAATGTTTTCAATGAGTGGTTTGTAATGCATATCATGAAACAAAGATATGATCAATACATAAGTTTAGAGAAATTAAAACAGGACAGAGAAAACCTATTTGAGGATTTCAATCTGACTGATAGCATGCTAAGAAAGTGTTTAGAAAGACTTAAACAGTTGCAGTATATCGAAGTTTGCGGGAAAAATGAACTTGGTACGGTGGTTTCGATGACAGAAAAAGAGTGGATAAACCGCCTGGAATATGCACCGGAAGGTAAAGAATTTTATCATCTTACGGAAACTGCTCCCACGTTGTCTCTGATAAACGAAGATGAACTCTTTGAGTGCTACGAATATTTTGAATATAAAGGAAGTTCGACGGAACTTGCTGACGAGCTTGAGATCCTAAATGATAAGATCATGCAAGTACTGCCTGACATGGATCAGGTAACAAACGGTATGTTGCGAACGGTAGGAAGAAAAAATCATATACCTGGGGAGATGAAAAATAAGCTTGAGGAATTTTTGAAACTTCCTTTTAAAACTGAGGAACTGCTGATAAGTTATCCCTTTGATGAAGGAGAAAAAGAGATTCGTTTTATGACAGGGATCATAGTGTACAGTATGGAAAAGGACGGTTTGTATTTGGTGGGAGAGTCGGAAGAAACGCTACGGGTGCTACGGTTTGACAGGATAAAAAATGTCAGACCGGGTGAAGGTCGAAAAAACAAAGTGTTCTTAAGTGAAAAGTATATGAAAATGTTTGAAGAATCCTGGTCTGTACCGACGGAGGAGGAAGATGATGTCGAGATAAGGTTTCAGAATGTGTCGTCCGTAAGGAGATTTGTAGAAGATCTGAAAAAGGCACGCGGTGAAACAGCAACTGTGATATATCCCAAAGAAGAACAAGATATAGATTCGTGGATAATATATAGTGATAAGGTAAAAGGTATAAATGATCTCCTGCCTCATATCAGAAGTCTCGGTTCATCTGCTGTTGTCATAAAACCGGAGCGCATAAGAAAAAGTATGATGGATAAAACGGCAGAATTGATAGAAAAATACAAGGAGGTGATGGAATAATGGGAAAGTACACCAGCCCGCACGCAAGAATGTCAGAGCTTGTCACACTGATGTCATCTGAAATATACATGGGTCCAAATGATGACAGCCATCGGTTGACGATGCGGAAGATAAAGGAAATAACAGGAATACCGGAAAATGTATTAAAAAAAGACTTAGAATTGATTTTATCTGACAAATGCTTAGGTCCGTTTATTAAGACAGATATTGAAGCAACATATGACAAAGATGATGAAAAAAAAGAAATTCATTCTACTTTTATAAAAATGCTTAAGAGAGGAAATGAAGAAGCATTAGATGTATGTATGGGGTTAGATTATCATATGTTTGAAAAGTATACAAGCCCGAGAGAAAAACCGATATTTTTTACACCTTTGGAGAAAAATCTTTATGCCAAGATCATGCATAGGTCTGACGTTTCCGATGCTGTCTGGATAAAGGATGCTGTATTTACTGTTTCTAAAGAAATTATGGATACACAGGATCGGATACAAGAGGCAATAAGGTGTGGTCATCCCATCTCCTTCCATTATTTATCACAGGAAGGGGAAAGGAATATCAAATGTCTGAATGTACGCAGGGTATATGAAACATTAGATAACAAGAGGGTATATTGTATAGCATTTGATAATGATGGGGAACCGGTATTTTACAGGCTGGACAGGATAAGTGATCTTGAAGTGGAAGAAGGGGAAAAAATGCCGCCGCAGACGGAGAAAGACATGGATTTTCTGGATCATATATGGGGGGCGGATGCCACGCAGGAAGATGTTTTTCATGTAAAGGTTAAGATATATAAAGAGACTAAAAACATTTACACAAAGATTAAAGAAGATACCAAAGAAAGAAAAAACAGAAAACTGTATGACGATGATGAAGCTGATGATATAGCCTACTATGAGGATGAAGTTAGCGGAAAAAATTCATTTAAAAAATGGCTTAGAAGATACGGAGCATCAGTCGTGGTTTTAGAGCCGTTATGGCTGGCGAAAGAGATGTATCAGTCGGCGTTGAGACGAATGGAGGCGTATAAAAAGCTTGAAGAGGAAATATGATATTTTCAACTGAAGGTTGATAGACACTGACAGACTGAAAGGGTATAATCCATATAGAAACCAGGTAAACAATATCTGCTCTAACAGCAAATCACACAACAGCAGATATGAATAACCGGCTAATGGTGCAGGATAAAGAGCAGAGGGTAAGGGCACAGCGCCGGGTCTGCGAAAGCAGGCCGG
>CACZTF010000027.1 GCA_902784025.1 uncultured Lachnospiraceae bacterium | reverse complement strand
CGCTTCCTGTCCGCCGCCGTATTCAAAAGTTTCTTTTTGGTTTTCCGTCTTTTTTTCTGTTTCTGTTTGTGTATTTTTGTCAGTCACACCGTCAGTGTTTTCAGAAGTTTCGACAGAATTTTTTTGAGTAATTGTTTTATTTTGTGTTGTATCGTCCGTGTTGACGACATTATTATCTGTATTATTATTATCAGTGTCTGTTCCGGGATCTGATGATTGCTTTGTATCCTGCCGGTCATCAGATACAGATTCAACCGTCTCCTCGGCAAATGTGTTTGCTGCCGGTACTGTTATAACAGGAAAAACTGTACCTGCGATAACGGAAGAGGCGATGATTCGTTTTAAAAAGTTACGGTATTTCATAGGTTTCCCCCTTTGGAGTGCTAAAACAAAGTGACGATAAAGCTGTCAATCTTTATAACATGAAATAATAGCATAAGAATCGTAATAACTCAATAGCGAAAGTTACAAAAATATTACAAAATATTTGTCGTGTTTCTTGTTTTTGTACTTTTTAACTGTTTTGCAATGTCTGTATTTTTTATGATATCCGGAGCTGATCTTAATAAAAGATCACCATTTTTATTTTGGAATTATCATGGGAATGACAATAATGAAAAGACTGATAACAGGCTTAAAAAAAGAAATCACCTTAAAAAACTTATATAACAAAGCGGGTCGTGAACTATGCAAGATAATAAAAGTGTGGTAGTATAATCCACAGGTATCAGGTATTGATAATAACGTTGTATGATCATGTTAAGGCATTGTAAAAAAATACAGTTATGACAGTAAAAGAAAAAAATGTTATTTTATGGGTGATTGTACCCTGTTACAACGAAGAAAAGGTGCTTCCCGAAACATATGGTTTATTTTTAGACGAATTGACGCTGCTTATATCAAAAGGAAAAGTATCGGATGAAAGCAGGATATTGTTTGTAAATGACGGAAGCAGTGACGAAACATGGGAAATAATCAAAAGGCTGTCAGCGCAAGACAAGCATTTTATAGGGATCAGCCAAAGCCGGAACCGCGGGCATCAAAACGCCGTTCTGGCAGGTCTTATGGAGGCTGTGGACCGGACTGATATAACCATTTCCATAGATTGTGACGGTCAGGATGATATTTCGGCTATGGAAGAGATGGTGGACAAATATTACGAAGGTAATGAGATAGTGTATGGTGTCCGCAATAAAAGAGAAACTGACAGCTTTTTTAAACGTAACACAGCCAGGTTTTTTTATTGGTTTTTAAATAAGATGGGGGCAGAGGTGGTGTATGATCACGCAGACTACCGGCTTGTCTCCAACAGAGTGTTAAAGGAATTTGAAAATTATAAAGAAGTAAATCTTTTCTTAAGAGGGCTGTTTCCTCTTGTCGGCTTTAATAGCACAAAGGTATATTACGACAGAAATGAGAGAATAGCAGGGGAATCCCATTATCCTTTGAAGAAAATGATGGGACTTGCTTTCGACGGTGTGACCAGCCTTTCTGTAAAGCCGATCCAGATGATCACAGGGATCGGAGCGATCGTTTCGCTGGCGGGATTTATAGGGATAATATGGGTCATAATCAGTTCCATAGCCGGAACTGTTGTTTCAGGGTGGCCGAGTACCATGTGCATAGTATTGTTCTTAGGGGGTGTACAGCTGTTATCCATTGGTATTATCGGTCAGTATGTCGGAAAGATATATTTGGAAACAAAACAAAGACCGCGGTATATAATAAGCGAGAGGACTTACGAAAATAAAGGATCGTCCCGCACTGATAAAAGTGGCTGTAACGAAAAAGCAGATAATAAAGAGTGAAGTGTATAAATGATTGATTCAACAATAACCGGATATCAAAAAAAACGTAAAAGTATTCTTGAAATGATCATTGTTTCAATGGTACTTTTATGTTTTTTATTTATTGCAGCCGGTACAGTTTACAATGCAGCACAGATAAGTCAGGGGGATTCCGTAAATAATATTTTCCTTTTTTGTCTGACCCTGTCGCTCGGTTTTTTCCTTTTGTTATTTATCTATTTGATATTTAAGATAATAGATAAAGTAAATGTAAACAAACAGCTTATTTGTACCTTCATTTTTTTTGCAGCATATGCACTGATTATCATATGGATGGTGAATATTATTGATGTCCATCCCCAGACAGACAGCGCAACAGATATTGATACAGGTTGGTATCTGAATGGTAATCCTCTCACAAAGGACAACTATCATACTCATTGGCTTGACGTTTATCCGAATAATTACATGATGATCTTAGTGTTTAAGGGGTTAGCGCGTGTAGCCGGTTTTTTTAATATAACAGATTATGTATTTTTCCTGACGGTGGTAAATGCCTGTGTTATGGCAGGCGGTCTTGTTCTTACATTTTTAACGGCTCTTTCCCTCTGGGGCATAAAAACAGCGAACAAGATACTGCTGCTTATGGTATTGAATCCTGTGTATTATTACATCACATTTTGGATCTATTCAACTTCCTTCAGCATTCCGTTGATGATGGGTCTTATTTTTGTTTTGGTAAGATTTGATAAAGCCTGTACGGTCAGGAGAAAAATGATCGACTGTATTATAATCGGTGTACTTATGGGGGCGGGATATCATATAAGGCCGACGGCGGTTTTTCCTGCTGCAGCATATATCGTGTTAGTACTGGTCAGACTTATAAGGGGAGAGTACAGGGGAGTATCAAGTAAATGGCTGAGGTTTTTTATATATCTTGGTATAGCAGTCGGCGTTTTTTTCATAATTTATAAGATCGGAGACATAAAGATAGAAAGTATCTTCAGTGAAAACAGAAAGGAAAATTTCCCTGTATGGCAGTGGATCTATATGGGTTCCCACGGAAATGGGAATATGTCTACGCTTTTAGAGGATACCGGTTATATCGTTGATGAGGAAGCAGGCCGTACATACTTTAAAGGCGTACTCCATAACTATAAAGAGTTGGGAATTTCAGGTACAGCAGATCTGTGGTTCAGGAAGATGCTGAATGTGTTTTCGGATGCGAAAACGGCAGTTACATCTTCTTCGGTTATGGGTAACTCTTATACCGGAAACAAACAAAAACTTATAGAGGGTTTTTTGTTTTCCGTATATGCCCATGCCTATAGGATAGTCGTTTATCTGGGCATAATACTCAGCTGCGTGGATCGTCTGAGAAAGAAGCCGAAGGAAGACTCCGTGAAGGAAGACTCTGTACAGTTATTTTTATTTATTCTTTTTACGGGGATTGTTTTTTACTTTATATGGGAAGCTAAAGGAGTGTATAATCTGGTTTTTCTTCCGGTTATGGTGCTTGCTTCAGAAAAAGGACTCAATGTTATATACGAAAAACAATATCTGTCAAAAAACAGGCACAGAGTCCTGCCGGGATTGATCGCGGGAGCTGTGATAGCAGTAAATTCATTAGTGCTCTGGTCTGTTTTGTCACAAACTGTTGCATATAAATACATAAGGGTTAATGGTGATACATATACAAGATCTGATGATAAGATCAAGCTTATTATTGATGAAAAAACTACTCTTTCCCAGGATTTCAAATGTACGGAGCCCTTTAACAATATTTTGATCAGAACAAATGAAGATAAAAGCGGATCAGAAATATCCGACTACACTGTAAAACTATATGATAAGGATGACCTTATACTTACCCGGACAGTAAATAAAAAAGACATAAAGGATAAAAATATTTCCATAAAGCTTGACAAGAAGGTCAGCGGAAGCAGCTTCACGCTTAATATCGAAAAAAATGGGAAGTCTGCTGGTAATCTGGTATTCTATACCGGAAAAAATTATTATCTGGATTCATACGAAGGCACTTTACAGGTGGGTGATGAAATGTATACAGACGATCTGTCCATGATAGTTCGTGAGACAGGCAAATCCCCGTATCTGCCGTTAAAAAGCAGGCTGTTAGTTGTGGGGATCATGGATATAATGTGTATATCCGGAGTTTTGGGATATGTTTTATGGTCAGGTTCAAAAAAAGAAATAAGTGAATCATCCGGTGAGTGATATAATTATGGAAAGAAAATCCTTGATTAAAAATGTGATCATATACCTTATTTTTTCCGCATGCTTTGCAGGTTCCGTGAAGTATGTGTTTTTTGAGGAGACCGGATTTGGGATTCCTGTGGTGATAGCATGCGCTGCAGCCTTTGCGGGATTTTTGATATTTGGTCTTTTGTCCCGCCCGTTATCCGGGGTCATAAATAAAAGCGCTGTATTTTTTGCCGTGGTATTTACATTTTGTGTAAATGTAGGAAAAACCCTTTATTATAAAAACAGTTTTGAGTATATACATTCATCATCTGTAAATATCATACTGTTTGTTATCTCATTGGCCGGATTCTTTGCAGTAACATATTCACTGTGTGCATTTTTCTTCAGATTGTTGAAAAATGAAAAAGGAGAAAAACGACACTATGCCGGGAATCCCTTATACAGAATGCATCCTTTAGTGCGTTATTTTATAGTATGGGCCTGTATTTTTATGCTTTGGCTGCCGGTGTACTTAGCATACTATCCTGGGGTTTTTTCATACGACATCCCTAATCAGACCATGCAGGTTTTAAAAGGGTTAAGTGAGGGTTTTTCGGCTTTCAACATGAATCATCCTCCTCTTCACACCCTTTTATGGGCTTTGTGCATAAATGCGGAAAAAACCATTGGAATAAAAGCGGTAGTTATTTATTCCATATGCCAGATGCTGCTTTTATCGGGTGTGTGCGCAAAGTTGATACATCTTCTATTTTACAGGGAAGTGCGTTTTTGGATAATCATTGTATCGTTTTTGTTCTTTTCCGTAAATCCGGTAGTAGCTCTGCTCTCATTTAGTATTACGAAAGATGTTTGTTTTGCCTGCTTACTGCTTTTGACTGTTATAGACATTGTATATCTGGTAAAGGAACCCGGAAAATATGTAAGGATGCCCGGTTTTTGGGTAAGCTTTATAATACATTCTGCTTTAGCAATTCTTTTCAGAAATAATGCATTTTATGCTTTTATCGTTCTTGTGCCTATAGCCGTTATTGTTCTTATAAAATATTGGAAACACATATTGCCCTTATTTGTTATACCACTGATCATATCCTGGCTTATCACGAATGTAGTTTTTGTAAATATGGGGATACAGCCGGGAGATCTGGGTGAAACGGCAAGCATACCATCCCAGCAGATAGCGAAGGTGGTAAAATACGAGGATCCCGTTAAACATAAAGAAGAGATAGATAAATACCTGCCTTATGAAACCATTGGGGAAAAATACAATCCAAGGTTTTCGGATCCGGTAAAGTATACATTTAAAAAGGATTATTTTGAAAATAATACAGATGCTTTTTACAAGCTGTGGTTTACCATGTTTAAGGAGTATCCAACATATTATGCTTCTTCATTCCTGGATCTGAACCTGCCTTACTGGTATCCTTTTGCAGAGTCCGTGGATAAATATGCCCAAAGAAAATATATAGAAACAGATATCAGGGAAAATGAGTATTATACTCCGGTACGGCAAGGCTTTTTCCCGGGTATGCTTAAAATATATGAGCGCATTGCCGATTTCAGTGCATTTGAAAAAATTCCGACAGTAGTAAATATTTTTTCTCTGCAGTTTCCTATATGGGCGTTATTTTTCTGTTTCTGTGTCCTCCTTACAAAGGGGCGGTGGAAAAAACAGATAATATTATCTCCGTATTTTTTGCTGTGGCTGACATATATATTGGGACCTGTTAGTAATTTCAGATATATTTTTCCTGTTTTCATAGCGTATCCCCTGCTGTTGGCACTTATTTTCGATACTGACAAGCTGACTGAAGAAAAGGGTAAACGCTTTGCAAAGTAAGCTATAATATGATAGTATGGCTACCGAGATGAAAAAACTGATTATAGTGCCGGCTTATAACGAAGAGCTGAACATTTCCAAGATAATAAAAGAAATAAGAGAAAATGCGCCGGGTTTTGATTATGTTGTGATAAATGATTGCTCAACGGACAGAACTCTTGACATATGCGCCAGTGAAAACATAAACTATATCAATCTGCCGGTCAATTTAGGTATAGGAGGCGCCATGCAGACCGGTTATTTGTATGCTTACGAAAACGGATACGATGTTGCAGTCCAACTGGACGGTGACGGTCAGCATGATGCCTTTTACGTTGAAGAGATGCTGCGTGTTCTGAAAGAAAAGAATGTCGATATGGTCATCGGCTCCAGATATATCGATAAAGAGGGATTCCAATCTTCAACAATGAGAAGGGCAGGGATAAAATACTTTACAGGTCTTATAAAGATGATAACCGGAAAAGTTATAACAGATCCAACATCAGGTTTCAGAATGGCCGGGAAAAAAGTAATAAAAAGATTTGCCAGCGATTATCCCAGAGATTATCCGGAACCGGAAAGCGTAGTCAGGCTTTTAAAAGATAAATATGATGTAAGTGAGATTCCTGTTGTCATGAGACCGCGGCAGGGTGGCAAATCTTCTATAAGTGCGCTGAATTCTGTATACTATATGGTTAAAGTATCTATTGCCATTATCGTTGCAGGGGTAAAATAGGAGGTTGAGAGAAGTATGTCTTTAAAGCTTCAGATCATACTGATATGTGCTTTTTCCATCATTTTTGTGTGGCTTGTAACAAGAGTAAGAAAAAACAAAGTTGATGTAAGATTTATTCTGCCATGGATAGTTTTGGATCTTGTATTGCTTATACTGACTATTTTTCCCGGAATAATCGTATGGTTTTCAGGACTTCTGGGTATATACAGTGTAATGAATATGCTTTTCTTCTGTGGCTTTTGTTTGTCTCTTATGGTTATTTTTACACTTACCACAGCAGTTTCAAAAATGACAAATGAAATAAAAAGGCTCACCCAGCGTATAGCTATCATGGAAAAAGAGTCAGAAGAAAAAAAAGATCAGGGTAACGCAGGCGTTGAAAAAGATATTCGGAAAAATAACAGATAAGACTTTTTTGAAATATGTCTTTTCCGCAGGAACTTCATTTCTGCTGGATCTGGCATTGTTTCAGTTATTTTTGATAGTATTCGGAAAGGCTTTTCCGGATACATATATCATTATCTCTACTGTTTTAGCCAGGATATTGTCTTCGATCTATAATTTTATCATAAACAGAAAGGTTGTATTTAAAAGCGGCTCCAAGGTGTCAAGTGATATTATAAAATATTACGCACTGAGCATTTCCCAGATGATAGTTTCTTCTGTTTCGGTTCACTTTTTGTGTATGCTGATAAATACGTATGAGATTGTGATAAAACTGGCAGTGGATATAGTATTGTTTTTGATAAGCTATCATATTCAGAAGAAGTATATTTTTAAAAACAGAGCGCAGAAGTCATGAGCGCAAAGTACTGGGCTGTATGATCGTAACAAATAATCAACACTTATAATTCAGTAAAAAAATGTCTGAAGCATCAAATAAAAGAATACAATTTATCAGCCTTGCAAGTGTGATTTCTGCGCTTGCAGTTGTTTTTATGCATGTAAATTCCTGCTTCTGGACATTTGATCCGACGGCGCGGTGGTGGAAAAGTGCCAATGTGATCGAATCGGTCTGTTATTTTGCGGTTCCTGTATTTTTTATGATATCCGGCGCTACATTGCTTGATTATAATAAAAGATACGGTTTAAAAGAATATTTTAAAAAGCGTTTCTTCAAAGCGGTATTACCGTATCTTATATGGAGTGCCGCCGGTATTTTCTTCAGGCTGTTTTATCTCGGAGATATAAAGCCTGCTGACATAACACCGGAGTGGGTAATAAGCGGATTTCTTTCCGGGAACATTGTAAATGTATACTGGTTTTTTATACCTTTGTTTTGTGTATACGTGGCAATACCCTTGTTTGCGGCAGTGCCGGAAGAAAGAAGAAAAAAAACATTTACATTTATCAGCGTTGCATGTTTTTGCATAAATGCCCTGGTACCGTTTCTGATAAAGGTTTTTGCCTGGGACATATCATTTCCGGCGGCGGTCAGAGTGGGTATGGGGTATCTTTTCTACGTCATGGTGGGATATCTTCTGTCGAAATACGATATAAAACCAATACACAGGATCTTAATTTATGCGGCAGCAGCTGCAGGTTTTGTTTTACATCTGGCAGGTACGCATTATTATTCCCTAAATGCGGGAGAGATCGTTAAAACTTTTAAAGGATATGAAAATGTACCGTCAGTGCTGTTTTCAATAGGCATGTTTGTTCTTTTCAGATATGCCGGAGGCTTTTTAATGCGGGCAAAGGCATTTTCTGCCGTAATTAATTTTTTCTCGGGATATACATTTGCCCTGTACCTGCTTCATTGGTTCGTTATGAAGATAATAATAAAAACTTTTGAAGTGAATACTCACAGCATTGTATATCGTATCATAACCCCTTTTATTATTTTAGGGATCACAATGGGGGTCACCGCGCTTATCCGGCTGATACCCGGAGGGAGGAAAATTCTTCCGTAACAACAAAGAAGCCGTCAGTCGATTTATGGTTTGTTGCGATGCACCGGGCTTGTAAAAGTGAACCTGTCGAAAGAAACCGGAATTGACTTTCGAATACCCCGCAGGCTGAGACATCCCGGAGCAGATTATATATTTAATCAAATACAGATTGGCATCTAACTAAAATGTAACCAATAATTATGCAGCCTGAAAAATATATCAGAGTTATACTTTTTTATCATGTGATTACTATGGTATAATGATATATTATTATTTGTAACTATAATGAATATTTTGAAGTAATATGAAAAGGAGCAGTTTTACTATGGACACAACACTTGTTATCATGGCAGCAGGTATGGGAAGCCGTTTCGGAAAGGGCATCAAGCAGCTTGAGCCCCTTGGTCCCAAAGGACAGACTATCATGGAGTATTCCATACATGATGCGGTAAAGGCAGGTTTTAATAAAGTAGTATTTATCACAAGGCGGGAGCTTGTGGATCTGTTTGAAGCATCGGTCATAAAAGCTTTGGGAGATTCCGTAAAGACAGAATATGTCTTTCAGGAGATAGCGGATCTGCCGGAAGGATATACTGTGGATCCGGAAAGGAAGAAGCCCTGGGGTACAGGTCAGGCTATACTTGCATGCAAAGATGTTGTAAAAGAGCCGTTTTTGGTAATAAACGCTGATGATTATTACGGTAAAGAAGCTTTTTCATATATTCATGACTATCTTGTAAATGCGAAGAGCACACCCGAAAAGTATGATTTCTGTATGGCAGGGTTTATACTCGGAAACACCTTGAGCGATAATGGTTCTGTTACCCGCGGCGTATGTGTGGTTGACAAAGATAATGATCTTGTGGGTGTAAATGAGACAGAGAACATCGTAAAGACTCCGGATGGCGCCGGTATAGAGGGGGACGGAGGCGAGATTAGTCCCATAGATGCGGGCAGTCATGTTTCTATGAATATGTGGGGTTTTACACCGGAGATATTTGATGTGCTTGACAAAGGCTTTAAGGAATTCCTTGATGATCCGGCAACTAACCCTGTAAAAGGAGAGTATCTTATACCTACGGTAGTGGACGATCTTATAAAAGAGGGGCGTGCGGCTGTAAAGGTTCTCGAAACAAAAGATAAATGGTTCGGAGTTACATATCAGGCCGATGTAGAAACTGTGAAAGGGGCGCTTAAAGATCTGGAAGATAAGGGCGTATATCCGGAGGATCTGTTTTAAACGCTCACAGAGGTTATCCGCAGTTCATTTTAGCTGAAAAAACAACTTGACTTTGATATGTGTATTTGCTAAAATTCCTAACCGTGATAATCTTTTTTATCCTTGCTTTCCGCATGGCGGAAGGCCGTTTTGACCGGAAGGATTATCCTTGTTTTTTCCAGACAACACATTTACATGATCAGAATATAGTGGCTTTTAGCGGGCTGGAGTATTGTTTTGGCAGCCTTTTTTTAGAAGCCGGAATATAATGTTTTGATAAAAAGTGTCTGAAGGAGAAGACCGTATTTGACCAAAAGGAGGTGTAACAAAAAGAATGAACAAGTATGAAATGACGCTGGTAGTCAGTGCAAGTATTGACGAAGAGGAAAGAAATGCCGCATTTGATAAGGTAAGAGGTTATATTACCAAGAATGGCGGAAACATCAATGATCCGGGAACTCCGGAGAAGAAAAAGCTTGCGTACGAAATTCAGAAGATGGACGAGGGCTGGTATGCTTTTATAAAGTTTGAAGCAGATCCCGAAGCTCCCGCTCTTATTGAGCAGGAGATACGTATCACTTCAAATATACTCAGATTCCTTATCGTCAGGGAAGGGGAATGATGCACTGTATGCTGCGTAAAAAGGAGATATATTATGAATAATGTTGTTTTAATGGGCAGATTAACAAGAGATCCTATGCAGCGCATGGCTAATACCGTAAACGGAGAGATGGAGATAGCAAGCTTCACTCTTGCCGTAGACAGAAGACGAAGGGCAGCGGATAACGGCTCAAATGAGCAGACTGCCGATTTTATCAGATGTACTGCTTTCGGAAAGCAGGCAGAATTCGTAAATAAATATTTACATCAGGGAACAAAAGTATGCCTGAGCGGACGTATACAGACGGGAAGTTACGTTAATAAGGATGGTCAGACGGTGTATACGACCGATGTTATAGCCGATAATATAGAATTTGCCGAGAGTAAAGCAGCTGCTTCGGGGAATGCGGGCAATGCTTATGCAGATCAGGCCGCAGAGCAGGCAGCTCCGGCTGATGTTTCGGGCGACTTTATGAATATCCCTGACAGTGTGGAGGATGAAGGGCTTCCTTTCAAATGATCCGCATAATCTATCAGGAGGATTATTATGTCAGAAGAAGAAGTTAAGACAGAAGAGGCTGTTATTGAAGAGAATACTGAAGAAACTGCTGAAAAGCAGGAATCTTCAGCAGAGAACAGCGAAGAAAGATCAGAGCGCAGTGAGCGTGACGGTGAACGTGCTGATGTACGCATGAGAAGACGTCCTGTAAGAAGACGCAGGAAGGTATGTGCTTTTTGTGAGGACGACAAGCTTGTGATAGACTTCAAAGATGTGAACACTCTCAAGAAATACATTTCCGAGAGAGGAAAGATCTTACCCAGAAGGATCACAGGAAACTGTGCTAAGCACCAGCGTGCCGTTACACTTGCAGTAAAGAGAGCAAGACATGTAGCGCTTTTGCCTTATACTGTAGAATAAGCAGGAAATATAATGGTGTTATAAAGGGATCTGTATGTTTTTATGCAGGTTCTTTTTTTATACTCAAAATACAGAAATAAAAAGAATTTTTCCGGTAAGATATACAGATAGTATATCTTGACAATATTTAAGCAAAGTGGCAGAATTTCAGTAAGTATCATCATTATGATAATCATGAAACATTTGCATTTTTACACAAAGATTCTTTAAAAGGAGATTACTATGGCTAAGGATTTTGAAGATGAAAATGATCTTTTTCGCGGGGAAAGATTTGTTAATCCCGGTTTGGACGAGGAAGATGATGAGGCAAGGTTAAGAAGTGAGGAAATCAAAGATGATGATATCCCGGAAAGCGATCTTGATGAGGATGACATCTATGATGACGAAAAAGAAGAAAAGGAAAGACCGAAATGTCCCGTATGCGGAAGAGAGATGAATTTTTTAAGCAAAAGGCGTGTGGTAAGAGGTCTTTATATCTGTAATGACTGTGAGAACAGATCCGCAATAAACAGATATACAAAAGAGATCAGGAAATATCCGCCCCGGGATGCATTGAACATAGTGATCAATAAGATCCGTAAGGCTGAAGAATTTACAGTAACGAAATCTGCGGATGATTATATGCTGATAGACGATAACAGGCACCTTTGGACGGTTCCGTATGCAGCAACGAGGATAACTAACACCCCTAAGATAGATCCCGAATTGATCTTCAGCTATGATGAGATCGAAAGTTATGACCTTGTTGAGGACGGAAATCAGCTGGCAAAGGGAGGGCGGGGACTTCCTTCTATAGGAGGTCTGTTATTTGGAACAGAAGGCAGCGGATTATCCGGAAACAGTGAGGAAAGAAACGTATGCGAAAGTCTCCAGATCAGGATAAACCTGAACAATATGGCCACTCCCAAGGTTTTCGTAAATCTTATTTTCAAGGAGACAGATAAAGATAAAAAAGCGTACGGACAAGCCTTTCTGACTGCGCAGAAAATACTGTCCATACTGGAATTTATCTGCCATAAGGAAGATAAAGGAATATCATCTTCTGAGCTTGAGGACAAAAAAACAGAAGAAAAACCGTCTCTTTCACCGGCTGATGAAATAAAGAAATATAAGGAGCTTCTTGATATGGGAGCTATTACGCAGGAAGAATATGATGCAAAAAAAGCAAAGCTTCTGGATCTTTAAAATAAAAACTCATTAGGGGTCAGATGTTTTTCATACTGCAATAAAAAAATGTGCATGGCGGGAGTCGAACCCGCGACCTTTCGCTCCGGAGGCGAACGCTCTATCCACTGAGCCACATGCACATGATCTGTTGTAATAAATGAAGATAATAATATAATTAAAGAAATAAGCTGTTGTGATATTATTGCACAGCTTATTTTTGTATGTTACATTAAAATGCGTAATTAAGCAAGGGGAGTGTTTCTTTTGATAAGAAATGCAACGTTGATGACATCAGGTATACGGGGTTTTATATGTTTGTCAGGATAAACAAATTATTAAGTGAAAGAGGAGTGTGTTCAAGGCGGGAGGCAGACAGGCTTACGGATGCAGGCAGAGTGACCATTGACGACAAGGTGGTGTCTACCGGTCAGAAAGTACCAACGGATGCATGTATATGCATAGACGGCAGGAAAACAGGGAACGATACAGAAAAGATCCTGATCGCTTATAATAAGCCTGCCGGTGTTGTGTGCACTACGACAGACAGATACGGGGAAAAGGATATAGTATCTGCTGTGGGTATTGATAAACGGATATATCCGGTAGGAAGGCTGGATAAAGAATCAACGGGACTGATATTTCTTACTAATCAGGGTGCTTTAATGAATGAACTTACAAATGCCGGCGGACAGCATGAAAAGGAGTATGCAGTAAAAATAAACAAGCCTGTTACGGAAGATTTTTTGGATAGGATAAGGGGAGGGATATATCTGAAAGAACTGGACAGGACTACGGCAAAATGTAAGGCCTGGCCATGCAGTCATGAACAGGAAAAAAGCATTTTCGGTCTTACTTCGAAAGAGCGGACCTTTAAGACCGGAAAAATTATAGATCATCCCTCCGACAAACATGAAAGTGATTATGCAACTCATTCTTTTATGATAGTTCTGACACAGGGCCTTAACAGACAGATAAGGAGAATGTGTGAGGCTTGCGGTGCCCGTGTGACAAAGCTTAAAAGGTTACGGATAATGAATGTGAAACTCGGTGAACTCAGGGAGGGTGAGTACAGATACATCACAGGAAACGAATATGATGCTTTGTTAAAAGAACTGGGTATGATCCGGAAAGATGCCTGATCTTGATATGATACTTGAAATTACCGGTCGTTACGGAGGTTTTTATGTCTGAAGATAAGTTGGAAAGGATACATGAGCTGATCAAAATCCTAAATGATGCTGCCAAAGCCTATTATGTAGACGGCGCAGAGATCATGACTAATTATGAGTATGATTCATTATATGACGAACTTGAGTCACTGGAAAATGAAACAGGCATACATTTATCTGACAGTCCCACCTCAAATGTAGGCTATGAGGTCTTGAGCGAACTGCCCAAGGAACGTCATGCCACTCCCATGCTCAGCCTGTCAAAGACCAAGGAAAGAGCTGAACTTGAAGATTTTCTCGGAGATAAAAAGGGACTGCTTTCATGGAAGATGGACGGGCTTACCATAGTTCTGACCTACGAAGGCGGAGAACTTACAAAAGCGGTAACAAGAGGTAACGGAGAAACAGGCGAGATAGTAACTCCCAATGCAAGGACATTTAAAAATATACCTTTGAAGATAGGATTTAAAGGAGAGTTGGTCATCAGAGGAGAGGCGGTCATCCTTTATTCCGATTTTGAAAAGATAAATGAGGACATTCCCGAATTGGATGCAAAATACAAAAATCCAAGAAATCTTTGTTCGGGTTCGGTACGTCAGCTGGATAACCGTATAACGAAGGAACGAAATGTAAGATTTTATGCCTTTGGAGTTGTAAGTGCCGAAGGAAAGGATTTTAATAATTCAGTTAAGAACAGACAGGACTGGCTTAAGTCTTTGGGGTTTGAGATAGTAGAATATGCGGAGGTAACAAGGGCAGATATATCAGCTACGGTTACGTTATTTGAGCATAGGGTAAAGGACAACGATTTTCCTTCCGATGGTCTGGTGCTTGAGTATGATGACATAGAATACGGCGGATCTCTCGGGCGTACTGCAAAATTTCCCAGAAATGCAATAGCTTTCAAATGGAAAGATGAAACAGCAGAGACTGTTCTCAGAGAAATAGAGTGGAGTGCATCACGTACCGGACTTATAAATCCTATAGCGGTTTTTGATCCTGTAGAGCTTGAGGGGACCACAGTAAGCAGGGCGAGTCTTCACAATATAAGTTATATAAAAAGTATGAAGCTGGGAACAGGCGACAGGATAACGGTCTTTAAAGCCAATATGATCATACCCCAGATCGCCGGCAATCTTACAGCGTCAGGTAAACTGTGTCTTCCCGAAGTCTGTCCGGTTTGCAAAGGGGAAGTTTCCCTAAAAGATGATAATGGCGTAGAAACCCTGTATTGTATTAATTCAGACTGTCCTGCCAAACATATAAAGAGCTTTGTACATTTTGTTTCAAGGGATGCCATGAATATAGAAGGGTTGTCTGAAGCCACTATTGAAAAATTCATACAGCACAGGTTTTTGCAGAAGCTGCATGATCTTTACTGCCTGGAAAAATACGCAGATGAGATATCGCAGATAGAGGGATTCGGTGAAAAATCATGTCAAAATCTTCTGATGGCGGTAGAAAAGTCACGTCATACTGTTTTGCACAGACTTGTTTACGGATTGGGGATCCCCGGATTCGGTTCCGCAAATTGCAAGCTTGTAACAGGCGTTTTTGATACACCTCAGAAGCTTCTTGATGTTACGGAAGAAGATCTAACAGCACTTGAAGGTATTGGTGATGTTCTTGCCCGTGATTTTTGCAGCTATTTCAGAAATAAGGAAAACAGGTCAGAGTTCTTAAAACTTGCGGATATCCTGGACATTGAAGTTGTTCAGGATAAAAAAAGCGATATCCTTGAGGGCAAGACCTTTGTCATAACAGGCAGTCTGAACGGTTTTGAAAACAGAAATGAGCTGAAAGAGCTGATAGAAAGTCTCGGCGGCAAGGTGAGCGGTTCCGTTTCAAAAAACACGGCATATCTGATAAACAACGATGCGTCAAGCACGTCGGCAAAAAACAAAAAGGCACGTGAACTGGGAGTGGATATTATCACGGAGGAGGATTTTCGTCACCTTGTAAATCAGTCTGATTTGATGTAAAATGTACGGAAGTCTTTTCTTAAGGAGATGCTGTCTGAATACAGCACAGATATGTTCGCGGGGAAATGACTCGATAAGAAATGCCGGGAAGGTTTTTATGGGGAGCTAAAGGGATATATTTCGGGCTTCGGATGTATTGATCGCAGGACAATGATATTTACGGAAAGGATGGGTAACAATCTATGCCGATTAAGATAAAAAGGGATCTGCCCGCATATTCAAAGCTTGAATCGGAGAACATTTTCGTCATGGATGAGAAGAGGGCGCTTTCCCAGGATGTGCGTCCGCTTCAGATAGTTATAGTTAATCTCATGCCATTGAAGGAACTGACAGAGCTTGATCTTCTCCGGTCTCTTTCAAATACCCCCCTGCAGATAAATGTCTCTTTCCTTCAAATGGAAAGCCACGTTTCAAAAAATACTTCTGCTTCACATCTGGAGAAATTTTATGTTAAATTTCCGGACATTAAGGACAGGAAATTTGATGGAATGATCATTACGGGAGCGCCCCTTGAAAAGATAGACTTTGAGGATGTAACATACTGGGAAGAGCTTACAAAGGTCATGGACTGGGGAAAAGAGCACATCACAAGTACGCTTTACATCTGCTGGGCAGCCCAGGCCGGTATGTATTATCACTACGGTGTAAGAAAGGTTTTTCTTGAACAGAAGCTTTCCGGTGTTTATCTGCATCATGTGATACATCGTAAGGATCCGCTGGTACGCGGTTTTGATGACATGTTTTATGCCCCCCACTCCAGATATTCGGAGGCATGCAGACGCGATATCATAACCAATGAAAAGTTCAAGATCCTTGCGGACTCCAAAGAGGCCGGCATATATATAGTGAGTGCAGAAGACGGGAAAAATGTTTTCGTTATGGGACATCCGGAGTACGACAGATATACTCTGGATTCTGAATACAAGCGGGATATCGCAAAAGGGATAAACCCGGACATGCCGGTACATTATTATCCGAACAACGACCCTGCGAAACGGCCCCGTATGCAGTGGCGGTCCCACGCTAATGCTCTCTATACGAACTGGCTGAATTACTACGTATATCAGGTAACGCCGTATATTTTGTAGATCATATGCAGGTCCGTTATCATGCCGGACGATCAAAGTAAAGGCATATCTCAGAAAACACATGGCAGTATGGGGCAGGCTCAAAACTCCGAAAAAAGATAAATTAATAAAATAAAACATAGAGAGGTATAAGATTATGGCAATGAATCCTTTAGGTTATGACAATGAAAAAATGAAGGCAGTTAATTTCTTTATCACAAACGGATGGCCCGAGGGTACATCCTATGAGCTGGTGGAAAATCTTACCAAGAAAACACTTAATCCCGGTGAGATCATAGTTCTCGGCTCTCTCATGAAGACACTTAATACTATTTACAGAAGGGCAGCAAAAGAGCCTTCTAAGACACCTAAGATTTCCATAGTAAGTGATTATCCCCTTTTTAAGGTTGCTCTTAATGATGTGTCACCCCTTATGGGAAGGATGATGGTACTCGAGGGCGGCAAGATATATGTGGAAATAGATATTACGGAAGGCGAGCTTTTCCATGCTGTTGACTGGATAGAGTTTGCAGAAACAAATGAGCAGCTTGAAGCTTATGATAAATTCCTTAATGATCTTCTTGACGGCAAGAGCGAATATCTTAAGCTTGCAGACGGAACACCTTACAGACTCGAAGATATAACATATGATAATATCCATGAATATATCGGAAGATTTGCCGATCTTGACGGTAAGCTGCATCCTAATGAGTGATACCGGGAAAAAGAGATAAGAGGGGGTAATATGAGGGATAATGATACATCATTTGTAATAAAGCTCATGCCCCTGTCTTTTTTTAAGGCAGGGGGTATTTATACCGGAAATGTAAATGCCATGCGATTTATGGTAAAAAAAGAAACCTCCGGAGATGATCAGGAGGTTATAACAGTATACATCTGGCCCGGTCCTTTTGCATTCGATGAAACAAAGGATGTACTTAAGGAGCATAACAGTTTTGCTCTTTCAGAAGAATGCCTGAACGAAGCTGCAGTCTGGATGGAGAATAAGTACAGGGGATCGGAAGAAAAGTTCTCCGCACCGGTATCTCTGCTTGACAGCGATCACAAGTTAAAAGATGATATGAATTTGTAACCCAAGAACATCAGGGGTCAGAGGCTGTAAAATTCCGGTTTCCGTTTTTTGAAAACAGCAAAGTGATCAAAGCCGCACTCTTTCAGCAAAGAGTGTGCTTTTTTTATTTCATAACCGATGTGTCTGCTTTCATGTGAATCAGACCCGATGGTTATTATCTCTCCGCCAAGACTGCGGTATTCTTTCAGTATAAGGGGTGAGGGATTAGGATCCTTTCCTTTACGCCATCCGGCAGTATTTATCTCTATACCTTTACCCTTATATATGATCATCCTGAGTATCTCCCTGATAAGATCCGAAGGTATGATCCCTTTATGATCCTGTTTGCCGGGGAGATAGCGCATAATGTAATCCAGATGTCCGTAAATGTCATAATTGTCAATTATTTTTACCGATTCATAAATATTTTCATAATAGCGTAGTACTCCGTCTCTTTCGTTATGGCTCTCCCAGAATTCAGGATAGTAGGGGTCCAGACCGTCTACCACATGAGTTGAACCGATGATCATATCCAGCCTTTTATCAGGGTCGTATTTCTCAATCCGTTCGGCAGCAGGAATGGTGAGACCCTGCTCGAGACCGATAAGTATCTCAAAAGCATCCGGTCCTGTGCAGTATTTTTTTTTCAGACCTGTCAGACAGTCTGTATATCCGTCAAGATCCAAAGTAAATGCATCAGTGCCGTCAGGCTCTTTATAATCAAAATCATTGTGTTCCGTAAAGCACATTCCCGAAAGACCTGCAGAGATGCCTGATATTATTTCTTTTTCCGGATCTGCATCGGAATCCTGGGAAAAGCGGCTGTGAAGATGGCAGTCATAGTATTTAACGGTTAAATTTCTCATTATAGATTATCCTTGATGGGTTTTATTCCGGTCATGTCTGACCATTATTTCGTCTCTTACTCTGTTAAAGAATATAATAAAACAATATACGGAAAAAATCCACATTGAAGGAAAAATCTGTAACAGATCGATCATATAAAAAAATCCCTTGTCTTTTTTTACAGGATTGTATACAATATGAGTGTTTGTAATTGAAACGTGTTTATTAACGGAGGATTTTTAAATGTCAGTTAAAGTAGCAATTAACGGCTTTGGTCGTATCGGCAGACTTGCTTTTAAGCAAATGTTTGATGCAGAGGGTTT
>CACZTF010000026.1 GCA_902784025.1 uncultured Lachnospiraceae bacterium | reverse complement strand
CTGATCCATATAGAAAAACCTCCTTTCTTATACTTTAAATTATCTCAGATTATCGGAAAATAACAGGAACCGGTGGTTGATATTGTTGAAATTTGCCGCTTTGTTGTTCTATCGTTAACAAAAGCCTCCGATTTCCGAAATCATAAGCCTTCTCACCCCTCCTTGATCTTAACGTAAACCTTCCTGTGCCTCGGTCCGTCAAACTCACAAAAATAGATACCCTGCCAGGTTCCCAAAACAAGTCGTCCGTCCTCTATTATTATCTGCTGGGAAAACCCGATCATACTCGACTTAAGATGCGCCGCAGAATTACCTTCCGCATGATGATACCCGTCTTCCCAGGGAACTATTTTTTTCAGTTCCATGATAAAATCCCTCACCACATCAGGGTCTGCATTTTCATTTATAGTCACTGCAGCCGTAGTATGCGGAATAAATACTGTGCAAATGCCATCCTTCACTCCGCTTTCCCCAACGATCCTGCGGACCTCCGCCGTGATCTCGGTCATCTGTGTATGCCCTGAAGTTTTAATCTCAAAACCTACTGTCTTCATAAAAGCCTCCCTTTTCGGTCAGATTTCTGTATCTATCTGTGAAAAATCCACTTTACATTTACAGTCCCATATATGTACGGGTACCTGTGAGTCAAAACTATAGATTTCCGGGACATCAGAATAGTCTTCAGCCTTATAAAACACTACAACTATTTTTTTCTTAGGATCCACGATCCAGTACTCACGTACGCCTGCGGCCATGTATTTGGCAAGCTTGATCTCCCAGTCCTTTTTTGCGGTAGATGGTGACAATATCTCCACCACCATGTCAGGGGCGCCATAGCCTCTTATATCATTGATCCTGTCCTTATCACAGATCACCACCACATCAGGCTGCACCATGGTTTTATTGTCTTTATCAAGCTGTATGTCAAATGGTGCGGCTACCACTTTACATTTACCTTTGTTTTTCTTAACGAAGGTCTTCAGTTCAATGACAATGCTCATCAATAATTCCTGATGCGTATAAGTCGGGGCAAGCATTTCATAAAATGTGCCGTCTATCAGTTCAACCCTTAAGTCATCCGGCATGGCAAGATACTCCTCGACGGTGTGGCTTTTGCATCTTTTATCAAAAAGATCCCCTGTTTTGTATTCCACCGACTCGTCCTGCGCAGCATCAGACACACATAAAGACTCGTCCTCAAAAGGTTCATACCTGTCTGCCCTTGTAAATGTTTTATCTGCCGCAAGTTTATTAAACACATTTTCCAGCGACCGTATGGTTTTACTCCGTGGTGCCTTCGTTGCCCCGGAAAACACCTTTTGCACCGTAGCCAGCGGCAGTTCACCTAATTCAGCAAGTTCTCTGCAGGAAAGCCCCAATTCATTCTTTTTAGCCTTCATCTCTTCTATGGTCATAACATCACCTCACGCATTCATTTATAACCATATTTTAGTATGTTTTTATCATTTTTACAACCATTTCTTTTCATGCCTCAACCATATTTTGCTAATTTATTACTAATCTATGGTTATAAATGGTGATAACAATGATCATTATATTATTTTTTTGCCGTCAGCCACGCAGCAACGTGCATAGCCTGTTGGAACCCGCCCTTCGCTATCAGCTCATCGATCTCCTCACCGGTATATTTTTTAAACTCCAGGAACTCCGTATCGTCCGGTGACGGGTCGCAAACCTTTATGCAGTTTTTCGCCTCAAAAAGATATGCGTAATTATCAGCAATAGTGGCATTTGAAGGAATTGTAAGTAAATGCCTCCACTCCACGGACTCATATCCCGTCTCCTCAAGAAGCTCGCGCTTTGCGGCTTCAAGGGCATCTTCTGCAGATATATCCTCACTCTCTCCGTATTCTTTTCCGTCAGACCTTTCTATACCGCCTGCCGGAAACTCTGTAGTTACCTGCCTTATCCCCTGACGAAACTGCTTCACGCACAAAAACTTTCCATCTGTATCCGAAGCAACTATCACCACATAGTTTTTGCGGCTGTAGCTGTAAAATGGTCCGTACACTTTTCCGTCCGGAAAACGGTAGGAAGACCTGCGGAAATCGATCCATTTATCCCGGACAATATGCTCTGTATTTACTTCTTCCCACGCAAGTGAGGATTTTTTTTCTTTATCCATATCATTGTCCTTATAACTTATCCAAAAAAAGTTCTCTTTAGTTAACCGACAGATCATCTATGCCATCCTTCAAATAATCATCTGTAAACATACCCATACCGGCTGCCAATGAATCCGGAAAATCCTTTTTTTGAAACAACATAACCACATTACCTGCACGATGGACAAACACCTCTTCACTGTCAAAGCAACAGCTTTTAGGAAGTATAACAGTCTGAAATTCCCCATTATCAACTATCTTAGCAGTTTCCATAAAACCACCTCCTCTGCAGATATATACTATCACAAATACACGCAAAAACAATAAACACCCTTCAGATCACTTCCCCCGTATACGTACCCTTTGGCAGAGTAAGGGTCACCTCACAACCGCGTCCCGGTTCCGACTCCAACCGTATCCCTACATTCATCTTATCGCAAAGACGTTTACACAAAAAAAGCCCGATCCCCGTAGATCTGCGGCCGTCCGCCCTGCCGTTGGTACCTGTAAACCCCTTATCAAACACCCGTGGAAGTTCGTCCGCCTTGATCCCGCAACCGTTATCCCTGATCACAAGCTCCATATTTTCCGGATTTCCCCGTGCAAATATAACAAGCTCTCCCGGCTTCCCCTTTTTTTCCATGATCTGTACTTTACTGTTTTTATCTGCATACACTTTGGATCCGTCCGCCTGCGGGATACTTGCATCCATGTATTCTATACTATTTGCCACTATCTGTCCTACGATAAATCCCAGCCACTTTCCGTCTGTATACACATCCACATCAGTGTCAGTAACATTTACCCGGATGCCCCGGGCTATCAGAATGTCCTTATCCTTGCGTATCACTGCATTTACAATACTCTTAAGATTACATTTTACGATCAGATAATCCTTTTCCACCGTGGCACTGCGCGCG
>CACZTF010000025.1 GCA_902784025.1 uncultured Lachnospiraceae bacterium | reverse complement strand
TATTTTGAGAAGGAACCCCGGTCTTTAATGGATTACCTGCCCAAGGGAAGTCAGGTGACATTTGAAGACGCGGGGAGAGTATTTGAATCCCTTGATACCATAGAAAACGAGTTCAGGAACGGTATGGGTTTTCGTTTTGAAAACGGATATATACTTAAAAAACAAAGGAATATGATCAGAAGCCGTTGGGATATGCTTAAGGAATTAAAAAACCACAGGGTTTTACTGATGTCCGGCTTTGACGTGAAGCTTCCCGGTATCAAGCCGGAGCTTCAGGTGCATGTAGAGGCGGCAGGGATAAATGCCTACAATAATTCCTTTGATGAGCTGGTCAGGGATGTGGAAGGATTCGCAAAGCAAGGCTACCGTACTGTGATCGCAGCGGCTTCTGCCTCCAGGGCAAGGAGACTGCAGGGAGAACTGAAGGAACAGGGGATAGAAGCAGCGCTTGCGGTGGGAAAGGCACTGCGTGATACGGCCGGGAACCATTCAACAGGCTCAGGGAGCACTTTCCGGGAGATCGTTGAAGGGTACAAACCGGAGATGATCAAAGAAAAACATGACGCAGATAGCGATACGATCCTTGCTCCGGGCAGTGTTTTTGTGGTATCCGGCAGCGTGAGCCGGGGTTTTTCCTATCCGGAGATAAAGTATGCGCTCATAACCGAAAATGACATTTACACCACGGGTCGCATAAAGAGGGATAGTTCCAAAAAGAAGAAAAAGAAGCCGGCGCTGGAGGAACTGCACATTGGGCCCGGGGATTTCGTGGCCCACGAGAATTACGGTATCGGTATATACCGCGGGATATGTAAGCAGACCGTGGATAATGTGGAGAAGGATTATATAAAGATAGATTATGCCGGGAACAGCAGTGTATATATTCCTGCCACCCAGACGGATATGATACAGCGCTATGCATCGTCAGAAACGGATGCGCCCCCTAAGGTTAATAAGATAGGCAGTGCCTCATGGACCAGGGCAAAGTCCAAAGCCCGGGCAAGTGCGGAGGGAATAGCAGCAGACCTGGTGCGCCTTTATGCCGCACGAATGAGCATGAAGGGATTCAGATACAGTAAGGATACGATCTGGCAGACGGAATTTGAGGAAATGTTCCCTTTTGAGGAGACTCGGGACCAGCTTGACGCCATAGCAGATGTGAAGAGGGACATGGAAAGCGACAGGTGCATGGACAGGCTGATATGCGGGGATGTGGGCTTTGGTAAAACAGAGGTCGCATTAAGGGCGGCATTTAAAGCGGTTCAGGATGGAAAGCAGGTGGCTGTTCTGGCTCCCACCACGATTCTTGCGGGACAGCATTATGAGACATTCAGCTCAAGAATGCGTGCATTCCCTGTAAATGTGGCACTCATGTCGGGGATGCGTTCCAATGGTGAAAACAAGAAAGCAGCAAAGGGGGTATCGGATGGATCGGTGGATATTGTGATCGGCACCCACAGGATACTCTCCAAGGATGTAACATTTAAAAATTTAGGTCTTCTTGTGATCGACGAGGAGCAGCGCTTCGGAGTAAACCAAAAGGAGAGGATAAAGAAGCTTAAGGAAAATGTGGATGTTATCGCACTTTCGGCTACGCCCATACCCAGGACCCTGAACATGAGTCTTGCAGGGATCCGTGACATGAGCACTTTGGAGGAGCCTCCGGTGGACCGCCAGCCTATACAGACATTTGTGTCGGAGAGTGACCCCGGGATCATACAGGAGGCAATACGCCGTGAGGTGAACCGGGGCGGACAGGTTTATTTTGTGTATAACAGGATAAATGCCATGGAAGATGTAGTGAAGCATCTGTCGGAACTCATGCCTGATGTTGTATTTGCGGCAGCGCACGGGCAGATGGATAAACGACATTTAGAGCGGATCATGACGGACTTCATAAACGGAGAGACAGATGTACTGGTGTCCACAACTATCGTGGAAACGGGACTGGATATACCAAATGTAAATACCATAATAATAGAAAATGCAGACAAGCTTGGTCTTTCCCAGCTCTACCAGCTTCGGGGGCGAGTGGGGCGGGCTTCCAGGATCGCATATGCCTTTCTTCTTTTCTCAAGGGAGAGGATACTTACTGATGTGGCAGAGAAGAGGCTTCGTGCCATCAGTGAGATGACGGATCTTGGCTCGGGGTACCGTCTTGCCATGAAGGATCTGGAGATAAGGGGGGCGGGTAATCTGTTGGGCAGGGTTCAGTCCGGTCATATGGAGGCCGTGGGATTCGAGCTTTACACCAAGATGCTGAACGAGGCTGTGGCAAGGCTTAAGGGTACAGATATCGCGGAAAGCTTTGAGACCACGGTGGATATCGGAGTGGATGCACATTTACCTGATAATTATGTGGCGCGGGAGAATCATAAGCTGGAGCTTTACAAGAGGATCGCAGGCATAGGGTCTGAAGAGGACAGGCAGCAGATAGAGGACGAACTTCTGGATATGTATGGAAAGCTTCCCGGTCCGGCCGTAAATCTGCTGAAGCTGGCGCTTATCAAAGCTCTGGCTAACAAGGCCGGGATCACGGAAGTAAAAGGCGGAAAGGAAAAGACCCTGTGGCTGACCAGGATGGAAATGAGAATGAATGGATCTGAACCTGTACGCCCGGACGGTGAGACCGAGAGAATAGCAGGAGAGCAGGGGATGAAACTTATCAGGAAAGAAAACGGCCGGGTGCTGGTAAAGACTGAGGAGGGAGATAAATACGATAATACAGAGGAATACCTTGATATGGTGAAGGATATGCTGGAAAACTTGTGATCATCCGAAAGAAAAAAACAGCAAAATGATTCAGAATGAATATTTTTAAGACAAAACCATATGTTTTCTTGTATTTTTAAGTATTTTTTGTAAAAAGTTGTGGATTTTTTTCTAAATTTATTATAAACTGACCTAATATAATTGTTTTTTTTTAAGTACAATAGTTATTGGAGGTTATGTAATGGCAAATACATTCAAAGGGGGCTTACATCCCTTTGAGGGCAAGGAGCTCACGCAGGACAAGGCGCCTGTAGAGCTTAAGCCGGGCGGGGAGCTTGTATTCCCTCTGCGGCAGCATGCTGGTGCGCCTGCAGTTCCCGTGGTAAAGCCCGGGGACGAGGTCCTGGCGGGTCAGCTTATAGCAGAGGCAGGAGCTACCATCTCGGCAAATATCCATTCCTCCGTTTCCGGTAAGGTTAAGAAGATAGAGCAGCGTCCCTTTCCCACTGGCGGTAAGGCGGAGGCTATAGTTATCGAAAACGACGGAGAATACAGAGAAGTTGAATTTGTGGGTTCTGACCCGGATAGTCTTTCCAGGGAAGAACTTCTGGAGAAGATCAGGAATTCGGGAGCCGTAGGTATGGGCGGTGCAGGATTTCCCGTGGATCAGAAACTGGCTCCCCACGGCTGGGAGGATATAAAGTATCTGGTGGTAAACGGCGCAGAGTGCGAGCCGTATCTTACTTCCGACTATTATATCATGACGGAACATGCTGCAGAACTCATAAGCGGAATAAAGATCGCGCTGAAGCTCCTGCCTAATGCACAGGCAGTGATAGGCATAGAGAATAACAAGCCGGCGGCTATAAAAAAGCTTTCCGAGCTTGCGGCGAATGAGTCTAAGATCACGGTGAAGGCTGTCAAGACCAAGTATCCCCAGGGATCAGACAGGACTCTGACTTATGCAACTACGGGACTTAAGATAAAATCCACCGCCCATGCGAATGAATACGGCGTAGTGGTTAGTAACGTAAACTCTTTGTTTAATGTACACGAAGCAGTTGTCATGGGGCGTCCCCTTACAAGGCGCGTGGTAACTGCAAGCGGGGACAGTATAGCTAACCCCGGTAAGTTCTATGTGTATCTGGGGACACCATTTACAGAACTGCTTGCAGCTGCCGGCGGAACGAGCCAGGATCCTGAGAAATATATAAACGGCGGTACCATGATGGGATTTGCGATGTACGACTTAAGCGCTCCTATCACCAAGACAAGCGCTTCCTTACTGGCTCTTAAGAAGGATGAGGTATCTGCAAGGAAGACAGGACCCTGCATAAGCTGTGCATCCTGCGTGGGAGTATGCCCCATGCAGCTCATGCCAAATAAACTGGCAAAGCTGGCGGATAAGGGAAAAACAGGGGAGTTTGAGAAAATGTACGGATCTTACTGCATAGAGTGTGGTTGCTGTTCCTATGTCTGTCCTGCCGGCATACCCCTTAAGCAGTCCATTAAATCCATGAAGGCTGCGGTTAAGGCGGCAAAGAAAAGAGAAAGGCAGGTGGCGAAATCGTGAGTAATATCTTCAGAGTATCCGAAAGCCCTCATGTAAGAGGCAAAAAAAGTACTCAGTCCATCATGCTTGAGGTTATCATCGCCCTTACCCCGGGTGCGGTTTTCGGAATATATAATTTCGGTGTTAATGCATTGATCCGCCTTTTGGTAGGTGTGTTTGTATGCGTTGCCATAGAGGCTGTATATCAGGCAGCCATGAAAAAGAAAGTTACGGTGGGCGATTTAAGTGCGGCCCTTACCGGACTTCTCCTGGCTATGAACCTGCCATCGGAATTTCCCATCTGGATGGAGGTAGTTGGATGTGCATTTGCCATTATAGTGGTGAAGCAGCTGTTCGGCGGTCTGGGTCAGAACTTTATGAACCCGGCGCTGGCGGCCAGATGCTTTCTGATGCTGGCCTATACGGCACAGATGACAAACTATGTGATAGACGGGGTCTCAAGCCCCACGCCTCTGGCAATACTTAAGCCGGGAGGCGAGACAGAGGGTGTTGTAAACCTGTGGGATATGTTTACGGGAAATATAAACGGCGTCATAGGCGAGACTTCGGTGATATGCCTGATGGCGGGAGCAACATATCTTCTTATAAGAAGGATAATAAGCCCCCGTATTCCTTTCATATATATAGCTACATTTGCAGCACTTACATTTTTACTGACACCGGGACATAACTTTGATTTTATATATCTGTTGGAAGAGATATGCGGCGGCGGTCTCATACTGGGAGCCTTTTTTATGGCTACGGATTATGTGACCAGTCCAACTACACCCAAGGGCCGGTTGCTCTTCGGCGTGGTGCTGGGCGTGCTCACATTTATCTTCAGGATGTTCGGCGGATCTCCCGAGGGAGTATCCTACGCCATCATATTCTCAAATATGCTGGTGCCATTTATCG
>CACZTF010000024.1 GCA_902784025.1 uncultured Lachnospiraceae bacterium | reverse complement strand
TGATACCGATTTTTCGCAATCTGTACTTTTTCGGTTTGTTTTTTTACTTTTTCGATAAATAATCATACTTTTTCTGTTTTTTGCGATCTAAATATTCCGAACAATAGTATTAACTCAATAAAATGCCACCTGTAGTGACATTTTTTCAATAATACAGCCTTTTTTCAGTTTAAAGAAATGTAACCGGTAAATATCTGTTGTTTACCTTGTTGATCTCACTTTTTCAGGTCTGCTACATTCCCCCGTCATATAAGCTTTACGCCCTTTTCTCCGGGCTCTGTCTCACCTATCTTCCACGCATTTTCCCCTGCTGCTTCCAGTGCCTTCAGGGTTTTATCCGCATCTTCCCGTCTTACTGCCAGCACCATACCGATGCCCATATTAAATGTATTATACATCATCTCTTCTTCTATATCGCCTTTTTGGGCAAGTGTGCTGAAAACAGGCGGAATATCATAGCTGTCTTTTCTTATGACTGCAGCTATGCCTTCAGGCAGCATCCTCGGCACGTTTTCATAAAAACCTCCGCCGGTGATATGACTGCAGCCATGTATCCTGATCCCCGCATCCTTTACGCTTTTTAATGCCTTTACATATATCTTTGTGGGTGCTATAAGAGCCTCTCCCAGGGTTTTCCCCGGTCCGTCGTATGGCTTTGAGAGGTTCTCCCTGTTTATATCAAACACTTTTCGTACAAGAGAAAAACCGTTGGAATGGACACCGCTCGAAGCTATCCCTATGAGCGTATCTCCGGGTCTGATATCCTCTCCCGTTATCATGTCCTTTTTATCAACAACGCCTACGGCAAATCCTGCCATATCGTACTCGTCCTCAGGATAGAAGCCCGGCATCTCTGCAGTTTCACCGCCGATAAGAGCGCATCCTGCCTGCCTGCATCCCTCTGCCACGCCTTTTACTATATCAGCGATCCTCTCAGGATAGTTCTTGCCGCAGGCAATGTAATCAAGAAAATAAAGGGGTTCACCGCCGGCACAGGCTATATCATTTACACACATAGCCACGCAGTCTATACCGACTGTATCATGCTTATCCATTTCAAAAGCAAGCTTCAGCTTGGTTCCGACGCCGTCTGTCCCGGAAAGAAGGATAGGTTCTTCCATATCCTTTATCTTCGCCAGACTGAAAGCTCCTGCAAAACCTCCCAGACCTCCTATCACTTCAGGACGCATGGTCTTTGCCACATGCTCCTTCATAAGTTCCACCGCTTTATATCCTGCTTCTATATCGACTCCCGCGTTTTTGTAGTCCATAACCGCACCTCTCACTTCTTATATTCTTTATACCCTGTTTCCCGGAGTTTTGCATCCTTAGCCTCTACCTCTGCTTTCATTTCTGCAGTAAATGCCTTAAGCTTTTCAAGCAGCCCAGAATCTGACATGGCCAGCATCTTTGCCGCAAGTATCCCGGCATTCTTTCCTCCGTTAAGAGCCACTGTCGCCACCGGTATCCCGGGGGGCATCTGCAGGATAGAGTAAAGAGCATCCTCACCGCTCAAAGCATCATTATACATAGGTATCCCGATAACCGGCATGGGAAAGATAGCCGCACACATACCGGGTAAATGCGCCGCCATGCCTGCTCCTGCTATGATGACCTTAAATCCCTTCTCCTCTGCTGTTTTTGCATATTCAAAAAACACATCCGGTTCCCTGTGGGCAGAAATGATACGCATATCATAAGATATGCCCATCTTCTCCAAAAAATCAGCCGCTTTAGACATAACCGGCATATCCGAATCGCTTCCCATTACTATTCCAACCTGAGCCATATTATTTCTCCTTTTTCTAAATATTATTATGCATGGGGTCAAAAAAATTTTTCCCTTTTCCGGTGTCAAAAAAGATCACAAATTATCAAGCGGAGCATTCAACAGCTCCGTTCCCGGCAGAACAAACCGCCCGTTTTCTATGATCACAATCTTTGTCCCGTCATCCATGACCGCCGAAAGATTCCCCAGTTCTTCGTAGGGAATGGTGATATCCGTATGACAGTTAAAGTATGCACTCCTCTCATCTTCTTTTCTCCGGCATGATACCTCGTTGTCCTTGGCGACTATTTCTTTTCCGTTTTGATTATACACCTTTATATCTTCGGCATGTGAGTAACATGTATCGCCCAGGGCAAAATGAGGACCTGTCTTTTCCGCTATCAATATAGGCAGCACATGCAGGATATCATATTTTTTGGCCATTGCATAAGCAGTGGTATTTGTTCCTATGGCAAACTCTCCTATGGGAAGACTGTCATGATCAAACAGCACATTCTTTTTAAAATATTCTCTGCCTTTTTCCGGATCGGAAAAGTTGCCGCAGGAATAGTTTTTTGTAAAACCGTCCTTTATCTCTATCCTGAGATCCTTGTATTCAAATCCGTTCAGAAAAACCCTGCCCACATGCAATACACCATTCGTTCCTGACAGTACAGGAGATGTAAAAACCTCTCCGACAGGTATATTTACGTCAGCCACACAATTCTCAAAATTCTCTTCCTTATCCGGATCATTTACCCTGAGAAGCTCTACGGTAATATCTGTCCCGTTATCACCGGCACCCTTGACATTTACAAACGACGCCTGATTCAGAACATCTATCATCTTTTGCTGTACAGATATATACAGATCATTATCAAGTGTATTTAATCTTATGGTCTCGTTAAATATCTCTTTGAAATCATCGCCTATATCAGGGGTGGGATAAGCAATCATGGTAAATGAACGCTCCTCACCTTTTATATACCGGTTCGTTATGGCTGCCGCTTCAGTGATATACCCGATCCCCAGTCTTTTCTGTCTGTCTGCGGGCACAAGTTCATATCCGGATTCCTTATAATCAAATGGTACTTCCCCGAACACCTCCATAACTGCAGGTCCGCCGTATACATCAGCAAATTCCGCGTATTTATCATAAGCCTTTTCCAGTGCATCCAGTTTCTTCTTTATCAGCTGATCATCATAAAAGAACAACGCATCATTCTTATGATCATACTCTGCCTGATGATTGGGCACTGCCCCGAAAAATCCGTTTTTCCTGCCGCCCTGTGAGATGACTGCGCTTCTTGGCGTCCTGAATACGGTTGCTTTTAATCCCATTTTTTTAAATGACTCTATCTCTGCCCGTACAAGTCTTTCAAATCCCAGCTTATAAATGATACCTACCGTCTTCTTTTTTTCGAAAGGACGTCCCATGTTCTCAAAGCCCCTGCGGTATCCGTCTGTAAATGTATCTGCCATGAGCTGAAGTTTTTCTTTGGAAAGGAGATTTAAATATCTTGCAGTCCTGATCTCAGTGTCAGTGATATATTCTCCAAATCTGTAGAGATAAGAAACGTCTCCCAGACTGTCTCCAGTTATTATCTGATCAGCAACATTGGAATGGGGATAGAGCATATCCTTTATACGGTCCTCATAAAGTGCATCAGCCGATGTATAAAGATACTCATATATGCGGTTATAAAATGGATCATACGTTAATTCTCCTTTATTATAGAGCGTTCTGATATCCTCATACATATTCAGAAAATGCTCTGTCAGGCTTCTCTTTTTATCGAATCTGTATCCTATGAGGGAATACATCTCCGCGGAAACAAATGAGCACAGCTTTCCGTAACCGCCCCCCAGCATATAATCGGAAAACTTGGGATTTACAAAAGAATGATCGTAATCATCGCCTAATATCCCGGAATACAGTTCCCTGTTTAAGGGGATCAGATCTTTAGACCCTACGTTCATGGCATTATACGCTTTTTCAAGTGTTGAAAGAAATGTATCTACCTGAGAGAACCAGATTTCAAATTTATTATCCATTCTTAAAATCCTTTATGATTTGATATCAATTAAACGTTACAGATAATCTTTCTTTTAGCCCGCATTCCCTATAACATAAAAAAGTCTGTGCTGTCCTGGCACTGATCATCCTTCCGTATGATCTTTAAAGACCTATAAAAAATAAGAATATGACAAATACCGCCACACAACCGCACCATATCACACCTATCTTGCAGGGAAGATAATTTTTTTCATCTTCTTTAAATCCGGAGAATGCAAAATAAAGCCCTACGCAAGACACTAAAAGAGCTGTAAGTGCCATACTTCCCACAGTCTTACCGGCCTCTCCGCCGCTCAGATATGAATAAACAAGCCCTGCTATTATTATCAGGACACATATTATCCCCAACACTATGGAAACAAGCCCCTTAACTGAAGGCTTTTTTTGAAAAAAAATACTTTTTTTGTATACTTTTCTACCGGTCTTTTCCGACATCTGTTATTCTCCAAGACACTGATCATCCGCTTTTTTTGCGTACCGCTGATAAGATCAGGTTATACACCAAAAAACCCAAAGCTGCTCCGCCGGTGTTTAACATTATATCATCTATATCCCCTACGCCCACGGCAAATCTGTATTGCAGAAACTCGAAAAATGCGCTTGTTCCTGCTGCTGCTGCAATACACCACCCTATCTTTAGTTTGTTGCCCGTTGCTGCCTTAAGCAAAAAGCCAAAAGGCATAAAACATAAAACATTTCCGAATATATTCAGAAAAAACATATGAAAAGGAACTATGTCCATATTCACCACAAACAGCTTTATTACCTTAAACGGCACCAGATTATAGTCGCCGTAAAGAGGCAGGCCGTTCAGGTAAAAAACCTCCTCCCCCGTTCTTCCCAGAAAAGAGGCAAAAAAAAGAAAATAAGACAGTCCGAACAGATATAAGATAAAAAGTAAGATAGCGGATACCTGCCACTTTCTTACTTTTTCGTTTTTATAAGCCATTTTACCAATCAAAAGAGTAAAACACTGATTACCCCTTTACCCCATATTCTTCATAATACTCATCCAATGCTTTTTTTATCTCGTCAGTAATTACGGCTTTGCCTCCGTCCGGGTTTTCATACAGCATTTCAATTACATCAGCCATGGTCACTATGGACTTTGCCGGAAAGCCGTATTCCTCGGAAAGTTCGTCCAGTGCTGTTTTATCATCACTTTTAAGACCGTGTTCCAGCCGGTTTAATGATACCATCATGCCCACTATCTTTATATCCGCCTGGGATGTTATTATAGGAAATGTCTCCTGTATTGATTTCCCGGATGTTGTCACATCTTCTATTATAATAACCCTGTCACCGTCTTTCAGAGGGCTTCCCAGCATAATACCGGCATCTCCGTGATCTTTTATCTCTTTTCTGTTCGAACAGTATCTGATCTCTTTGCCGTATAAATCGCTGTATGCCATGGCAGTTGCAACGCTTAAAGGTATGCCTTTATATGCCGGGCCGAAAAGAACATCAAAATCATCTCCGAAGCATTCATGTATAGCCTTTGCATAATATTCGCCAAGTCTTTTAAGCTGGCTGCCTGTAACGTAAAGTCCGGCATTCATAAAAAAAGGTGATCTTCTTCCGCTTTTCAACGTAAAATCACCGAATTGCAATACGTTGCATTCGGTCATAAAATCAATAAAATCCTGCTTGTATTTTTCCATAGAACTCTCCTGTGCATTCAGATACCGTATCATGAAAAAGCAAACAACAGCCTTATGGATCATATGACCGTTTTTTGATAAAACATGACCGTTTTTCTATCAGGGATTATATAATATTTTCAGAAGTAATGTCAAAAAAAAAGCACGTAACGGGAATCGAACCCGCCTCCCCGGCTTGGGAAGCCGGTGTTCTACCGATGAACTATACGTGCGAACTTGAAAATATGTTATATTGTATGACAAAACAGGGCGTGATGCAATAGTTTTTTGTATTTGGAAGCCATGCCCGACAGGCTCGTGAGCAGGCTCACTCGCTGTCGCAGGCTGAAGCCCTATAGATACAAGAAAAAGAAATCCCGTATACAAACAGAGCTTGTAACGGGCTTTCTCTTCTTGTATCTGCATGGCTTTGGAAGCATTCGCGCAAGCTACTGACCGGACTTGAACCGGTGACCTGCTGATTACGAATCAGCTGCTCTACCAACTGAGCCACAGTAGCATATCATACTGTT
>CACZTF010000023.1 GCA_902784025.1 uncultured Lachnospiraceae bacterium | reverse complement strand
GATGTTACCTTATCCCAATCAGTAACAGTATCAAGCGCATATTCAACAAGACTTTTAACCTGAAGATCACCACTTGTAAGAGAAATATTTTCTGTTGTTCCGGCAGTAGTTTCCGATGTAGTTTCAATTATACTTGTGGTGGTTATTTCTGCTGTATCAGTTGTCTCATAAGCAGCTGTCGTACCGGATGTTGCTTCAGATCCGGCACCCATACAACCTCCAAATGCAATTGATAAGGTTGTCATACCCCCTATAACACATACTTTAATCCAATTTTTATTTCTGAATAATTTTTTATCTCTCATAACTAACCTCTCTTTTTTATAATCCTATTTTTTTATGTGCTCTCAATTAAAAGCGATTCGCTATACCCCTAACTTTCAAAATTACATTTATAAAGACCGGTAAGATCCATCTCTCGCAGTTTTTGTGTTGTTGATATACTTTATATATTTAATCTTTTCATCAAATCCTTCTATAATCAAAATACGTAATAATTATTATATGTTGGTTATATATTTTATATTGCATCATTCAAACAATCGCTCGCTCTACTGATAGTATTTGAAGGCTAATCCTTCATGTAGATAGTGTTGCTCGTTATTATTATCATATATGGCTTAACCAATGTGGTCGTTCTTCCGGATCAAAGTATGATAAAAGTTTATTAATACCGTTTTTTTACAATTAACTATCTACATCCGAACTGTTTTGAATTACATCATCTGAATAAGTAAATGTTTTAATATTCCAAGGATGTTTTATTGTAAAATTGATTATTATTGTTTCTTCAATTGTTTTTTCAGGCTCAAATTTTTTGTATGTATTATCATCATACTTCTTATAAAAACTATTGTCGTTTTTTAGATATAAATCATACTTTCCATCTCCGTCAAAGTCATGTATTACATAAGAGATTGTATCTTTAGGATAACTCTTCGCCGTATCTTTAAGAAAATCAGAAAACTCGTTTTCTTTACCTTCCTCATTAGAGGATGGATTCGTAATATCATCTTTAGTTATTTTTGCTTCTGATGTGGTCGTTTCAGTTTTTGGATTATCTGCAACCTGCCCTTCGCCTGTTGTGTTGTCTGTCTTTTTACTACTGTTTTCACTACCAGCGCTTTCATCACTGTTCCCCCGGTCTTTACCGTTTTCTGCAGTTATTTTCCCGGCATTGGTTGTATCATCGGTATTTTTACCATTTACATCTCCGGTTTCTTTTGATCCTTCTGCCGTGTTGTTACTTTCAGTACTTGAATCTGCGCTTTCACTTGCAATGGCAGGATCCACCGGTCCCGGCTTAGAAGTGGCGATTCCCACACCTATGGCCACGGCTGCCGCCGCTGCTCCGGCTGCTATCAAAGGAATAATAAATTTATTTTTTCTTCCGGTATTATTTGCTCTTTCAGTTATTACTTCATCATCCTTTGGAGGTTCCTTCTCTACAACTTCAGGCGATTCCGGATCCGGACCCACTACTTTTTCAGGTGGTTTATCGGGTGATGTTTTACCATACAGCACATCATCCCGAAGCTTCTTATACTTCATCCAGTCCGGTTCCATATAATATGATAGCTCTTTAGCTGCCGGTTCTTTTTTTGTATTTATAAGACCTACAACAGTCTTATCATCCTCTATCCTGTCCATAAGGTCAGGCGCAATATTGTTTGCCTTAAAATCCTGCAACTCACCAATGTTCATTTCCGGGATTCTGTGACTGTATATATCCTCCAAACGGTCATAGAAAACATCCCTTTCATTACTGCCGTCGGCCTCCATAAACGTTTCTACTGCTGCTTCCAGCATCTTTTGATTTCGGGATTTTGACCAACGAAAAGGATCAGCAAAAAAAGCCGCTGCAGGAATATATACATTATTTTCTGCCTTGCTTAAAAGTGAAGGACAAAAAAGATCCCTCATACCGTCTGTCATGAGAATGACAGAGCAAAGCGGCTTTTCATATACACCAAACGCCCAGTAGGAAGCACCGGCTCTAAGGGGCATAACAGATACTGCATCCTCACCCTTTTGAGGTGTGGTTATCTCCACATATTCTCCTTCATCCGTTAGACCGACTATAGCTCCGTCACCGGAATGACCATATACACAGGTATCACCATCGTACACTGCAACAGACAATGTGGTATCGTAGCTTGAGAGCGGTTTGCCGTCCGTATCTGCCCTTTTACATACTGCTGCAAAAGCGAGTTCAAATGCTCTTTTAAGCTCGGCTATAACAACCCTTTCGGGACTTATCCCGGAAAGTACGGAACTTAAATGCCCAACTGCAGTATCTGCTGCTATCCGCGAACCAAATTCCGAATTTTCGGCACTACCCACTCCGTCAGCTACAGCGGCTATGGTAAGACCTGAAGATGTTACATTTACACAATTAGAATCCTGACAGGGCTTATTTTCTGCAAAATGTGACTTTCCGCGTTTACTTATATCATAATGAATCACCAATTACTCTCACCTTCTTTCTCTCTCCAAATAGTGAGTTATTATACCTGCACTTCTATCTCTACCATACCGGGATTGTATGTCTCCTGTCCTATTTCCGGCTCAAGTCCCACCTGACTTTCCATAATGGTCACCATACTATCACTTACCCAGTTAAAGATACCGGTAAAATCCTTGTCATTGAGAGCTATTGCACGCCCCTGTTCAGCCACTATGTTTGCAAGTGTAGCCTCATCGTATCCGGGCACGCCTATAGCCCAGAACTTTAGTCTTCCCTTTTTCTCCTGATCTGCGATCTTTGCTTTTGCATTAGTTATGGAATCCGTGGGAGCGCCGTCTGTTATCATGAAGATCCACGATTTATAATGAGGAGTCCCCAGGGCTTCATACTTTCTGTTCTGCTCCTTTACCTTACTTATGGCCATATCTATGGCATTTCCCATATCCGTGAGACCATTTGCCTGAAGCTGCGGCGGATTCATCTGTGATAAAGGTGTAAAATCCTGAACCATGGTTGCAGGAGCGGATGCAAATCTCATTACAGCCACATCTATCCTTCGCATTGCTATGGGATCTGTTTTTACCTGGTCCACAAATCTTCTCAATCCTTCATTCAGTCTGTCTATGGGTCGCTGCCCTATTGGCGTGCCACTTGCTCCGAGCATAGAGCTCGAAGTGTCAAGTAGCATAAGACACGCAAGATGCGGCTCAAAGGCATCAAGTATCTCAGGTTTTCCCACTCCTTCACTTCTTATATTTCCTGTTGCGTAACTATCCTGATTTATGCTCGTCATAATGACCTCCCTATAATCGTGTCGTCTAATTCAATTAAATCTGTACCTGTGTCATCTGTTTTTACAAAATCAATTTTGTCAGCCGCAAGAGCAACAAAAAACATTTTGTCGGTTTTGTTATCAATAACAAGGAATATTCCCTCATTTAATTCATCATCCGGTCCGTCGTTAAAAAAAGTGGTGATGTTATCATCCTCAAATATCTTCATATCCAG
>CACZTF010000022.1 GCA_902784025.1 uncultured Lachnospiraceae bacterium | reverse complement strand
TTACTTATGAGATCAAGATTAAGGATGGGATCACTTTCCAGAACGGAAAGACCTGTGATGCCGAGGCTGTGATGAAGTCTCTTCAGCGTACTATGGATCTGAATGACAGAGCTCCTGATGATCTCAAGATAAAAAGTATGGAGGCAGACGGACAGACTCTTAAAGTGACTACCTCCGAGCCCAACCCTTCTTTCATCAACAACCTTACGGATCCTTATGCGTGTATTATAGATGCGGAGTCCGGGGAGGACTTTGAGACAAAGCCCATAGGTACCGGTCCTTATATGGTTGAAAAGTATGAAGAGGACAAGCAGACAACTTATGTACCTTATGATGATTACTGGCAGGGTAAGCCCGGGCTTTCCAAGCTTGAGGTAATCGCTATTGCAGACAAGGATACCATGGTTGCGTCCATGCAGTCCGGTGACATCGACATGGCTTACGGTATGTCTTATGAAGGCCAGCAGATGCTGAAGGATAACCCTAACTACAAACTTTTGACTGTTGCTACGTCACGTGTATATAAGATATACCACAATCTTAATAATAAACATTTACAAAATGCAAATGTGAGAAAAGCAATAAATATGCTTATCGATAAAGATACCTACGGTTCTGTTGTTATGAACGGATTCGGAGAGCCTGCTGTAGGTGCATTCCCTGAGAATACCGTTTACGGCGAAAATCTTAAGGCAACAGAGTTTGATGTGGAAGGCGCCAAGAAACTTTTAGCGGATGAAGGTTATGCCGATACAAACGGAAACGGAACTCTTGATAAAGACGGCGAGGAACTTTCACTTCGTATAGTTACCTACTCAAGCCGTGCAGAGCTTCCCATGCTTTCAGAGGCTATGCAGGAGCAGTTCCGTCAGGTGGGTATAGATTCGTCCATAAATGTTTTAGAGTCAAGTTCGGAAACTCTTAAAGCTGACGAGTTTGAGCTTGCACCTTATGCGTTTGTTACCTTGCCTACGGGTGATCCTTCATCTTACATACATTCTGTATTTGCAACGGACGGAGTTAATAACTTCAGCCACTACAGTAATCCCGAAGTAGACGCACTTATAAAAGAATTTGATGCCGAGTTTGATACTGATAAGAGAGGAGAGATCACTAGAAAGATCGTTCAGCACGTTCTTGATGAAGACGCTATGTGCTTTATGGACAGACTGAAAATGTCTCTTGTTACAACTGATAAGGTAACAGGTGTTACTCCTCATCCCAGTGATTACTATCAGATCACTTATAAGACTACAAAGACTGAGTAATGGAGTTATTGTAAATGTTTTGATGGCGAACCTTTCTACTGACTCAGTAAAGATAAGTTATTCAGAAGTCATGACAGTCCGCATACTGAGTTTGTCAAAGCGTAATTACCGGAAAACGGAGGAACCTATGGACGCAGCAGAAAGAGCAAAACGCTGGAGCAGCGGCGAGAATTATAACCGTTATATTACGGATGAGTTAAATTCATTTCGTAAGGATGCCTGGAAACAACAGGTAGGTAAGCTCCTTGATGGAGAAGGCCTTCGTATACTGGATATCGGATGCGGCCCCGGATTTTTTTCCTGTATCCTTACGGAAATGGGGCATCATGTTACAGGTATCGACAGCTCTGAAGGCATGCTTTCCTGTGCGCGGGAAAATGCAAAAAAACTAAATCTTGACCCGGAACTGATCAACATGGATATAAACAGTCTGGAGTTTCTGGATGACTCTTTTGATGTGGTGATATCCAGAAATGTCACCTGGACTTTGGAGCATCCGGGGGAGGTTTATGCAGAGTTTAAGCGTGTGCTCAAGCCCGGGGGAAAGCTGATCATATATGATGCGAACTGGAACATGCACTTTTTTGATGAAGAACTGTACAAAAAAGTGAAACAGCGCGAGGCGGATCATTTTAAGAAATACGGAACCGAAGAGATAATCTCAAATGGTGATATGGAGTACCTTAAAACTGCACCGCTGACAAGCACTATGCGCCCTCAGTGGGATATAAAGACTTTGGGATCTCTTGACATGGATGTGGATGTGGAAGAGGATGTAGGCAGAAATGTTTACGAAGAATGGGAGAAGGAGCTTTATGCAGAATCCCCGCTCTTCTGTATTTGTGCCACAAAGGGAGAAAGAAGAGAGCTTACTGAGGATATGCACACTTACTGGCAGGAAAGATCAAAGACTTTAGGGATAGACTCAGACCGGATAGATGTCATTAAAGAAAAGATCAGGCCGTTTATAACAGATGATATAAAGACGGTACTGGACGTAGGTACAGGTACAGGTATCATGGCTGCAGCCTGTGCGTCTCTGGGGCTTGATGTGACGGCTATGGATCTGTGTTCAGAGATGATCAAAAAGGCAAAGGAAACTTTATGCAGCAGGGGTCTGAATGCTGATTATGTGGTGACACAGGCGGATGAGCTGCCTTTTGAGGACGGTTCGTTTGATATGATAGTGAACAGGAACCTTACCTGGGCACTGGACAGACCTGAGGAAGCTCTTAAGCAGTGGCATCGTGTACTTCGTCCTGGAGGTATTCTGCTATATATGGATGCTAATCAGTACTATTTTTACTTCAACGAAGAAGAAAATGCAAACAGGGAATTGTATCATGACATGAAGGGTGAGTACCACAACGAGAGAAGCAAGGAGAAGGTGGATTACAGCCTTTGTGACAACACCGGATATAAGCTGCCGCTTTCTAAACTGAACAGGCCGGGAGAGTGGGATAAAAAGGCATTGCCGGAGGCAGGCTTTGCTATCATAAAAGAAGATATATATTATCCCCAGAACCTGTTACAGTTCGGCATTGCTGAAGGGTGGAACACCCACTTTATGATAGTTTCCAAAAGGATCTGAACGATCGCAACGTATAATGTACCTTGGAATGACATAAGAAATATAATCATTTTTATAGACAGATGACCATAATCCCGTATCAGGGGTTGCAAGGTCATTTGTTTTGGAGTATTATATGAATACATATTCATATATTTGACGGGGATGATATTATGAGACGTACAGAGATAGATTTTACAGAAGGCCCTATAATGGGCAAGATAATAAAATTTATTCTGCCCATCATAGGCGCATATCTTATTCAGCAGGCATACAGTTCGGCTGATCTTATTTTTGCAGGTCAGAAGCTTGGAAATGATGCAGCGGCTGCAATAGGGGCCAGCAATCTGATAGTGGTCCTTGCTATAGGTCTTTGCGGAGGTCTTTCAGTGGGAACAGGAATAATGTTTTCAAAAGCCTACGGAGCAAAGGACAGAGATGCTCAGCGTCGTATCGGAAGTGTCGTCCTGATGTTATCTCTGGTTTTCGGCGGGGCGCTTACATTGGCAGGTGTTATTTTTTCACGTCCAATGCTGATCATAATGCAGACGCCTGAAGAGATCCTGGGTCTTGCTACAAGATACATACAGGTTTATTTTCCCAGTCTGGTACCTATGATGCTTTTTAATATGACTGCAGGTGTTTTGAGAGGTAAAGGTAATTCCACGATACCCATGATCTTTCAGACAATCGCAGGAGGCATGAATGTATTACTGGATGCATTGTTTATCGCAGTATGGCCCGACGGGATAGTGGGAGTAGCCATTGCATCCCTTATTTCCCAGACCTTTGCAGCGATAGCAACATACATTTATTTTTCAAAAACAGAGCGTACAGAGCGGGAAAAAACAATAGAGCAGGGAATTCAGGGAAAAGTAGATGAGGCTGATGTGCCTTCTACAAATAAAGCTTTGGTAGCCAGGATCTTTTCCCTGGGACTTCCGGTTGGTTTTCAAAGTATGCTGGTGACTCTGTCAAATATTTTTATACAGGCAAATATCAATCTTTTGGGAGTTGACAGCATCTCTGCTTTTACGGCTTACTTTAAGATTGAATTGTTTATGTATTATCCTATCATGTCCCTGGGACAGGCTGCTATGTTCATGGTGGGACAGGATCTGGGTGCAAAGAAGTATGAGAGGATTCGTCCGGCTGTAATGGCTTGTATAAAGATTGGCGTTCCTCTGGTGCTTGCCATAAGTACGGTCATGTTCTTTTTCGGGAATTATGCTTATGCGGTTTTTAACCCCAAGCCGGAGGTTATCAGCGAGGGTATGAAGATATTCTATGTAACAGCCTTTCCGTATTTCATATATGTTATACTTGAGGTCTTGTCAAATGCGATAAGAAGCTATGGCAAGACTAAGACTGCAATGGTAGTTGCATTGATCAACTATGCTGCGGCAAGAGCAGGACTTCTGGCTCTTTACAGCGCATTGGGAATAATGAACATATCATGGGTAGCAAGTGTGTTCCCTATCACCTGGCTCAGTGCCACTATCACATATTATATAATATGGAAAAAAATACGCGACGTTCATGTTGTAAAAAAAGAAAAACCGGAAAAACCTGAGCTAAAGGTAGTCAGAAAAGCCTCATCGGGAAGGTAAAGACAGATATTTTTCATTGCCTGACCCCGCTGCGATCATAGCAGCGGGGTCTTTTCGGTCAAGGATTCACAACTTTTTTAAAATAACGATCCCCCTCTGTACTTGTAATTAGCACCGTGTAATAGTATAATTGACAAAATCATAAATGAAGGAGTGGCATATATGCAGGGGCGTATAAAAAATAAACTCGGAAGGATTTCCATATCTCCCGAAGTTATAGCGCAGTATGCGGGAGCTACGGCTCTGGAGTGTTTCGGTATCGTTGGTATGGCAGCGGTAAGCATGACTGACGGTATCGTAAAGCTTCTGAAGGGAAGTTCTCTTACAAGGGGTATAAAAGTCCGGATAGATGAAAATAACAGGATCACGCTTGATTTTCATGTGATCATAGCCTATGGCGTGAGTATTATGACTGTGGCAGATAATCTTATAGAAAATGTCAAATACAAAGTGACAGAGACCACAGGTATGGAAATTAAAAAGATTAATGTATTTGCGGAAGGTGTCAGAGTAATAGACTGATACGGAAATTGGAGGAAGAAGTGGCGATTAATACCATTGATGCGCGTATGGCTGCAAAAATGTTCATTGCAGGTGCGGGCAAACTGGAATCACAAAAAGAAAGAATAAACGATCTGAATGTTTTTCCCGTCCCTGACGGAGATACAGGAACGAATATGACACTTACCATCATGTCTGCGGCTCAGGAGGTGGAATCGGTAAAAGATATTACTTTTGCAAAACTTGCAAAGGCCGTTTCCGGAGGCTCGCTAAAAGGGGCAAGAGGGAATTCGGGAGTGATCTTTTCCCAGCTCTGCAGAGGCTTTTCCAAAGAGATGGAAGGCGCTGACCAGTTAGATGTAAAAAGGATAGCCAGGGCTTCTCAAAGGGCATGTGAGACAGCATACAAAGCTGTTATGAAGCCCAAAGAAGGGACGATACTTACCGTTGCAAAAGGAATAGCCGAAAAAGCCAGAGAACTGGCAGGAGAGACAACGGATGTCGAAGAGGCTCTCCGGTGTGTGATAGAACATGCGGAATATGTACTGTCTAAAACACCCGATATGCTTCCCGTTCTTAAGGAAGCCGGGGTAGTGGACTCAGGCGGTCAGGGCCTTGTTTGTGTCCTTCATGGTTTTTATGAAGCACTTACCGGAAAGGCTACTGATTTTAAGGTGGAAGGTAAGGCAAATATCGCGGCACCTGCTGACGGACCGGGTGGCGGTTCAGACATAAAATACGGTTACTGTACTGAGTTCATCATTAAGCTTGCAAAAGAGTTTTCCGAAACAGATGAGCTGGAGTTTAAGGAGTACCTTACAGATATTGGCGATTCAGTAGTTTGTGTAGCTTTGGATGATGTGGTCAAGGTACATGTACACACTGATCATCCGGGTGAGGTTTTCGAAAGAGGTCTGACATATGGCCAGCTGACTCGTATGAAAGTAGATAACATGCGTGAGGAGCATGAGGAAAACGTGATCTTTTCAGATGAAGATGTTGCGAACGCCAGAAAACAGGAAGAGGAGCTCACTCGTGAGAAAGTAGCTTTTCTTTCTGTTGTTGCCGGTGACGGCCTGGAGGACATCTTCAGGGATATGGGGGCCGGTGGTATCATAAAGGGCGGTCAGACCATGAATCCAAGCACAAGTGATATCTTGAATGCAGCAGAACAATTAAATGCAGAGACTGTATTTGTGCTTCCTAATAACAGTAATATCATACTTGCAGCCACTCAGGCCGCTGAGTTGTGTAAGGATACAAAACTGGTCGTGATACCGACCAAAACAGTTCCCCAGGGTATTTCTGCCACGGTAGCATATGAGCCCGGAGGTGATCCTGATCAGATAGAAGCGGGAATGCTTGAAAATATTTCCATGGTAAAAAGCGGGCAGGTTACATATGCTGTTAAAAACAGGACTATAAACGGTACTGAAATAAAAGAAGGTGACTATATAGCTATAAATGATGACGGCGTTGCAGCAGCAGGCGGTGATATGGAAGAATCGCTTTTGGAAATGCTTGATAAGATGACGGATGAGGATACAGAGATCATCTCGCTCTATTATGGTGAAGATGTAAAGAAAGAAGAAGCAGAAGCTCTTTCGGAAAGGATAAAGTACCGTTTCCCTAAAGCAGAGATAGAGCTTCAGAATGGCGGACAGCCGGTATATTTTTATATAGTTTCCGTAGAATAAGGTATGATATGCTCATCACAGATATAAAAGGTGTGGGAGAAAAGAAAAAAAACCTTTTTAACAGGCTTGGAATATACGATACAGGGGATCTTTTGAGATTCTACCCCAGGAGGTATGAGGTATATGAAAAGCCTGTTTTTATTGCGCAGTTAAAAAACGAACACGTCGGAAGTACAGTTAGCATAGAGGCTGTCATATCCGGAAAGCCCGGAATATACAGAGCCGGACGTTTTACGGTTGTATCGGTCATAGTGTGTGACCGGGAAGGAAATGGGATCAAGTGCAAATGGTACAATATGCCGTATATGGCAACACGCATAAAAAAGGGGATGCGTTTCGTATTTAGAGGAATA
>CACZTF010000021.1 GCA_902784025.1 uncultured Lachnospiraceae bacterium | reverse complement strand
TGTTTGAAGACAGTATTCAGGGTGATGAGATCACAGAAAACTATAAGGTCGGTGGTGGCCTGCCTGGTACCTGGTACAGGTATCGTAAGTATGAATCAACCGGGAAATTTACAGATGGCCTACCAACCCGGCGACAGCATCATTGCAGAGTCCGGCGTCCGGTAATCAATAAGATCGGAGGCAGAACCCTGAAGGAAGGAACAGATTATACCGCAGTATGGTCGGACGCAGTGAGACGATGACCATCAAGGACGGGAAACTGGATGGCGGTGAATTTGCTTATGTTTACTTTATCGACTGGGATCATGTGCGTGCACGCCACCGCCAGCTGAATGTTAACGTTATGGGAACAACGGAAGACGTCGGCGACAGGAAGTGGAATAACGGGGAAGTGATAAGTGATCGATACCAAACAGTAGAAGCCATGAAAGATTTTTACCCTTATGAAGGCAGTACTGTCTTGATACTGTAGTTGTTTCGGAGAAGATTAGTGTTATAATTACAGTATTCAATGGAACAGGCTGAGTAAACTTAAATTGGGAATTTGCAGATAACGATGAGAGTTAAAAAGGAAGGAGAGTACTATGTCTATAAAAGTTGATATTAAAACATACAAAGACAATCCGATGGCGACATTCTGGAGCCGGCTTGGCTCGTTTCTGTCTTATTTGTCTCCTATTATTGGCTTTTGCGTTCTATTTGCCGGGTTACCAATTGCAGACAAACACCATTTTGGTACTCTGTTCTGGATCGCATGGGGTGCTTTATCCATTATTGCGGCAATTGTTTTTTTTATAATTGTTATCGCGTTCTGTGGCAACATGGAAATGAAGGCAATACAGAAAAACATGCCAAAGCAAGACCTGATAAATTATACGGGAGCCGGACAAATAACAAATGATAGAGTGCATCCTGATTTTTCAATACCTCCTTCCGGGGACACGATGAATCTTACAAAAACGGTCGAAGAGGTCAAAAAGAAGCTGGAAGAGAATGTGGACAATTCGGTAAAAATGTAACTCCATTTTTATGTTTCAAATAGCGTAAGGAGCCTGTGGGTTTAATGTCTGCAGGCTTATTTTGTTGTGGTAAAGATGAGGAAAGTAGTATAGAGTCCTATCTTGAACTTATGTTTTGAAAGACTGTAACACCAGGAGAGAGATGCAATGTTATCATTCAGAGGTATCTTCGAGAGGCATATCCTCGAGGAGTTACACCAGGATACTGGTTTGTTTTACTGGCTTTGACTCTCCTGAGTTACCATAAAAAAACAAACGATGAGACGGTAAACCGATATGGATAAGAAAACAACAAGAAATAACAAAACGGCAAGAAACCTTTATCGCGCATGCGGTTTTGAAGAAATGAAAGAGATGCCGAAGGGATGGGATGAGATTCCCGCTCTAATGGAGTTATAGTCTGTTGATGATAAAGTCTCATTTGTCGAAAATGAAAATACAAGGGGAAAACACAAATGGAACACAGAATAATACCATGTGTTGAAGGTGACGATGAGTTTATTGCGGATAAGATCAATGCGATCACCGATTCAAAGATTGTTGATCTGTTTCTCAAGCAGAAAAGCATTATTGATGTGTGAAAAGGATATACAGGTAGATTTTTATAAAGGATTATACTAAGATAATGTCAATGACAGCACATCGGAATGTCTTAAGATCTTTATCAGAGATATTTCCGGAAGTAGCGGAAGAATGACATCCAACCAGGAAATTTTAAATTTTTATGTTACTGATTGTTATGTATCACTTTGACGTTTCATCTATACTAAGCCCGTTCAGTAGTGAAGGAGGGGGTAAATTATGAAAAAACGATCGTTACTGTTTTTGCTGATGTTTCTTTTGCTGTTCTCTTTGCCGGCATCAGCTGCCACTAAAACAAAAAAGATAAAAGAGGGGCAGAAGACACTTTCTCTGACTGTCGGCAGTAAGGTACAGCTAAAAGTTAAAGGCGTGTCTAAAACCAAATGGACAGCAAAGACAACTTCTTATTTCAAGATAACAAAGAAAGGGCTTCTAACTGCAAAAAGAGCCGGTTCAGCAAAACTTAAATACAAGATTGGTTCAAAAAAGTATACTGTTTTATTAAAAATAAAGAGGAAAACTTCCGGTTCTTCCGGCAGCAGTTCCGGTTCTTCCGGCAGCAGTTCCGGTTCCGGAGGAGGGACAGTATACTGGGTGCCAAACGGAGAGGTTTATCACTCAACACCCGGCTGCAGGTCGTTGTCAAGGTCCAATACAATTCTGTCAGGTCCGCTTGCTTCATGTCCCAAGAGCAGACCGTGTAAAAATTGTCATTAATCATTTAATAAAGGCAGGCAACCTGCCTTTTTATATTGTTGTGGTACGGGAAAATAAACCTGCAGCCCTGTAGGGAGAGGGAAGATCTTTAGATAAAGCAAAATCCCATATTTCTATAAATGTCGGTCTGCAAACTACAAGTATAAAACACGGGAGGAATCCAATTGATCACAGATAATTGGTCTGATACAAAATGGAAATGTAAATATTACGTAGGAATCTTGCAGATGTAAACCGGGAAAAACCATGATATGATATGCTTAACGAGCCTGCTCCCCGTGCCATGACAAATCCTGTTTCGATGGAAAGGATGAAATGCTTTGAAAAAACGTCTTCTTTTTATACTGTCTGTATTGCTGATCCTGCTGCTCCGGCTTTGCCCTGCCGCAGCAGAGGAATCCGCTGCGACTGAGGGAACTGCCGCCGCAGAGAAAACTGCTGAGACTAAGGAGCATGTTGTTCTGACGATCGGCGACCTTGATACACGTTCCGGTAACCGCTATGATGAAAATCTGGGAATGTGGCAGTATCTGGCGGAACTGCTGGGCGTGGAGATACAGTATGTTTATATGTCAGCGGAAGACTACGCTGCCGGACTGGCAAGCGGCGATCTGCCGGATATTGTTGCCACCGACAAAAATCTCTCCATGATTCTGGAAAATGGCGTGGCGCTGGATGCCGATCCGTACCTGGAGGAGTATTGTCCGAATTTCTTCCGGGGTGATACCCGTCTGACTTACGATGTGTTCAAACAACTCGGAGGGGAAGAAAGCGGCTTCTACTTCTTTCCGGCAAAAATCGGATACAACGGCGTTGGATACAGCAATGAATCCAGTGCCCGCGGTTATGTTGTCCGCTGGGATTATTATAAGGAACTGGGTTACCCGCAACTAAACAATGAGGATGATTATCTGAAAGTCCTTTTGCAGATGCACGAGAATCACCCGTTTACGGAGGAGGGTTATCCCACCTATCTGTACGGCACAGATAACTTCGGCGGGTATGATACCGCTTTCCGCACAGAACTCAGCCTTGATTACTGGGCGCCATACAAATATCAGAACAACATCTTTACGAATGAAGTCTATGACGGTTACACGGATCCGGACCATTCCATGTGGTGGGCATCCCTGGAATGGGAAAACAAACTGTACCGG
>CACZTF010000020.1 GCA_902784025.1 uncultured Lachnospiraceae bacterium | reverse complement strand
ATAATGCCGGTGCAAATGATAAAGAACCGGTAACAGAATATAAAAACAGGTTTGTCAGTCTCGGAGAATATGCCGGACGCATGAAAGAGGGTCAGGACAAGATTTATTTTGCTTCAGGGGAAAGCGTTAACAAGATAAAGTCTCTTCCCCAGGTGGAAGCTGTTATATCAAAGGGATATGAAGTGCTTTTCCTGACAGATGATATTGATGAATTTACGATTCAGATGCTCAGGGATCATGAGGGCAAGGAGTTCCTTAATGTCTGCAAGGACAGCCTGGATCTGTCTACGGATGAAGAGAAGGAAAAGATAAAGAGCGAGAACGAGAGCAATGCAGATATGTTCAAATTTATGAAAGAGAGTATAGGAGACAAGGTCGCAAGGGTACAGTTTACAAATTCTCTTTCCAAACATGCCGTATGTCTGTCAAGCGAAGGTGACATTTCAGTGGAGATGGAGAAGGTGCTCAGTAAGATGCCGGATGCGGATGATAAGAAGATAAAAGCAGAGACAGTACTAGAGGTAAATGTAGATCATCCCATCGCAAAAAAACTCGAGGAGCTTTTCAAAGGTGACAAGGACAGGCTTGCAGTGTACAGCAGGATACTTTTTGCCCAGGCATGTCTTATAAACGGAATGCCTCTCGATGATCCTTCAGAATTAAGCGAAATGGTCTGTGATCTTATGGTCTGATTGCCATAAGATCAAAAACAAAAAAAACGTAAAAATTTTTTCAAAAAAATGCATTAGGGGGGTTGTGTGTTTTTCAGAATAATGTAAAATATATAAAGTCATGATTTTGCAACTTTCTTAATAGCAGCAGATGTGATGCCATAGTTTTGGAATCTGATATTACACATTCTAACTTTTAGCTCCGTATGTGAAGTACTGTTTTCGGCACATGGGATATGTCATGCTGCAGACTCTCGTTCATTCATTCAGAATGTACATAACCGGGAAGAGATTTAAGAAAAAGAAAAACATGACAGCAGGCGGCGTAAGCAATGGTCTTCCGGAGCTTACGCCGTTTTTTATGCTCAAAATGTTAAAAAACAGATCGCAGACTTGTCCGCAGGATTCACCCTGGTGAAGAACAGCAATAAAAATAAAAAAGCCCGTCCTGTGGACGGGGATTATTTCTATCATATAGTAAAGGAGAGAGATAGAAAAGAGGTTTAGCGAAAAAGTTTTGCAATTAATTTTTTCAACAGGCATTACAGTTAGGTTGTTATGATCATCTGCAAGGTATTGCACGTGTCCTGCAGATACATAGAATATACTACAATATGAAAATAAGAGAAGCCCATGAGGGGGATACAAGCAACTTTATTTTTAAAGGTTATTATTTGATTATTATTAATATTATTAAGTTGAATAATTACTCTTCCCTTACCGCCATATATTGTAATAAAATGTAGTGACCATGGAGAAAGAACTGTCATAGATCGATCGGGAGAGAATATATGGCAGCATTTTTAAAAAAGAAAAAGGATATTTCTGATACAAAAGATACCGAAGAAAAGTCGCGTGAGAGCCAGGGGGTGAGATCAGGACTTATCGGTATTTTTTGTAATATATTGTTGTTTGTTATAAAGCTTATCGCTGGTATCCTGGGCGGACATTTATCTGTGATGGTCGATGCTTTTAACAATCTTACTGATATGGCTTCGTCGGTTGTAACGCTCATAGGTTTTAAGCTTTCGGGTAAGCCGGCTGATGAAAAGCATCCTTACGGACATGGAAGGATGGAGTATATTGCAGGTCAGATAGTTTCTTTTGTAATAATGATCGTAGGCGTAACTCTCCTAAAATCATCTATAGAGAAGATAATAAAACCTGAATCGGTAATTTTTACAGTAACAGCTCTGATCATACTTATAGTTTCGATAGGAATAAAGCTTTGGATGTGGTGGTATAATATGCATGTCGGACGTAAGATCGGTTCAGAGACTCTTATCGCCACTGCCAAGGATTCAAGAAATGACTGTATCGCAACATCAGCCGTTCTTGTTTCTATGATCATAGAAGCTTTGACCGGGGTAAAAATAGATGGATGGGCAGGAGCCGGTGTAGCAGTGTTTATCATTATTTCCGGTGTTCTCTCCTGTCGGGATACCATGGAACCTCTGTTGGGAGCAATGCCTTCAAAGGAACTTGTGGATAATATCAGAAAGATAGCTTTTTCGGAAAAAGACATAATAGGCGTACACGATCTGATGGTACATGATTACGGACCGGGCAGGCGATATGTGTCATTTCATGCAGAGGTACCGGCGCATATAGGTATAATGGCTGCTCATGATCTTGTACACAGGACAGAGAATAAGATAATAAGCGAAACGGATTGTGATGTGACTATTCATATCGATCCTGTGGAAAATAAGGATGAGGAAACGAACAGACTGAAATCACTGGTCTCCAAGATCATATTTACCATCGATAAAAGACTGCGTATCCATGATTTCAGGATATTGGAAAGGGAACCCCGGAAGCTAATTTCATTTGATGTGGAGGTTCCTGAAAACGTAAAAGTTGACGGATCTGACCTGGGAGAACAGATCAGAAAAGCTATCAGGATGTGGGAGCCGGATGTTGATGCCCAAATAACGGTAGACCGACTCTTTGTCAGATTGAATTCCTGAATAAGAAAAAGCTGTCAGCGGTCATATT
>CACZTF010000019.1 GCA_902784025.1 uncultured Lachnospiraceae bacterium | reverse complement strand
CGTAACAGTACAGGATGCCGTTGGCAAGGAAGTTACCATCACTGCTGAAGCTATCGCAACGAAAGGATCTACCAGATCCAAGGCTGGTTCTCCTGTAGCCATCGCAACTGTAAAGATCAAGACTGTTGGTGCTTTTGACGGCAATATGGATGCAGAGGTATGGAAGTCATTCGGTATCGAATACAAAGATGTTGACGCTGAGAAAGACTATATACTTGATGTAAGAAAGTCTTCACCTAACTTTGCAGACGGCCATATAAAGGGTTCAGTCAACGTCGATGTTACAGCAGGAGCGATTTCAGATGGAGATGCTGTGGCTCAGGCACTTGAGAAGGCTTACACCGACGCAGCTGGCAAGAGGATCGTAGTTGTATGCAATTCCGGACAGACACTCGCTAAGAGAGCTATGGAATACTACAGAACTCACAGCAAGGATATGGGAAATATCACATACCTCATAGGTGGAGCTGGTAAAGTCCCTGCTGCAGATCTTGTTAAGTAGTTTACTGATACGGATAGTTCTTCGATAAATGGAAAATAACAAGCGGGGAGGTTCATTGTCCTCCCCGTTTGTTGCTATAATAAGAACAGTTATTATCTGAAAGGAGCAACGCTTAGGAATGGTAACGATAGACAAATGTATCCATTGCCATAAGTGCAGAGACAACTGTGATTTTCTGTCAAAATACGGTATCGACATATGTGATCTGGAAAGGCTCAGAGAGCTGGCATACCATTGCTTTCTTTGCGGAAGATGCACTTATGTATGTCCTGTAGGAATAGACGGCAGAGAATTGATCCTGGAACTGAGGCGTGAGCGGGCCGGATCAGATGAACATCATGATATTGAAACGACGTATAAGGGCCTTATTGCAGAAAAGAGGAACTATAGATTCCGCAACTGGAAACATGCAAGCTCCGGATCGGTATTTTTTCCCGGATGCAACTTTCCGTCAATGTATCCAAAGACGAATAACGCAATGATGAAGCTTTTCAAAGAGCACGGTATTGGCACAGTCTTTGAATGCTGTGGAAAGCCGATATCCGAGTTGGGGTTTTCTGATGATGAAGACAGAATAATTACCGATATAAGGAGAAGGCTGGAAGAGGCCGGAATAAATGAAATCGTGACAGCATGTCCTAATTGCAGGGATTTCTTTGGGGACAGGCTTGGTGTCAAAGTCAGGAGTGTATATGATAAGTTAAACGAACTTGGCCGGGGCAGTATGGTAGCGAGAGACATAGTGTTCTATATTCCTTGTCCTGACAGAAAAAAACTGACTTGGATAAATGAGATCAGGACGTTCGTCGGGGGACGGATCAGCATAAATGATTCAGCTCAGTGTTGCGGCCTGGGGGGAAGTGCAATAGTATGCGAAAGTGAGATTGCCGACGGTTTCGCTTCAAAACTGGAAGCTGGCAGTAAAGGACCTGTTTTTACTTACTGCGCTTCATGTGCCGGCAGGTTCAGACGATGCGGTATTGAGTATATCGACCATATATTGCCTGTTATAATGGGAATAGATGAACAGCCGGATATCCGTAAGTCTTTCATAAACAGAGTGCTTACAAAAATCCGGTGATGAAATATTTATAAATCAGCAGTGGTTTTCATTTTTCAAACTATGCAACAGGAGAACAATAATGAAAGAAACTAATACATTAAGAAAAATCGCAATATTGGTACTTGCAGTATCCATATCGTTTGGAACTGTTTTCAATATGACGCTGTTTCCGGCTTATGCAGCAGGTAAACCTGCTAAAGTTACCGGGATCAAGGCTGTCGCCCAATCCAATTACTCGATAAAGGTATCCTGGAAGAAAACAAAGAATGCAAAGAAGTACCAGCTCTACCGTGCAAGTAAAAAGACAGGAAAATATAAGAAAATAGCAACATTTAACGGCACCACGTATATTAATTCGAATCTCAAAAGAGGAACAAAGTATTATTATAAGGTAAGAGCGATAAATGGAAATAATAAAGGGGCTTTCAGCAGTGTAAAAGCTGCAAGCACAAAGCAATCTGCTCTTTATGATGTGACAGTAGATAAAAATGCAAAGTCAGTAACTATCAGCGCCAGAGTCAATGGAAAGTATTTTAATGATTCCACCCGGCACTTTATGGTTGATCAAAATGGATTCAACAAGGGAAAGGCAATCCTTACTTCCTATTGTACGCCCGACGACTTATACAATGGCCTGATAAAGGCAGGTGGAGTTTCCTGGTCAAAATCTGCCGGAATAACACTGAATAATGGAGAAAAAAAT
>CACZTF010000018.1 GCA_902784025.1 uncultured Lachnospiraceae bacterium | reverse complement strand
GATGAGAAGGAACATAACAAGCGCGATCAGGAAGAAGTTGATCACTGCCATAATGAAATTTCCATAGGTAAATGTTACATCACCCACCGTTCCCTTCAGATCGGAGAAGTTTATTCCCACGATAAGACCAAGGAGAGGAGAAATGATATCATCTACGAGAGATGTAACGATCGCCGTAAAGGCAGTACCCATGATGATACCAACAGCCATATCCATGATATTGCCTTTGGTGATGAATTCTTTGAATTCCTGGACAAAACCTTTCATCTAGTTAAAAACCTCCAAATTATTTGTGATAAACATAACAAGTTTGTTACAGCTAATGTGAAAGTTTAACATATCCAACTAAAAAAGTCCACATTCATTTTATGAAAATTTTATGATTCATTTATATTTCTAAATATTTATATACATAGTGTACATTTACTTTTTATTAAGCGATCTTATCCCTCATCATGTTTGCAGTTTTTCAATATATGATCATTTTTATTTTCTCAATCTTAACACAGCATCAAGAAGCTTATGTGCACATTTATCCTTGGACAAAAGCGGTAATTCTTCTTTTCCGTCAGAAGTTATCAATGTCAGACGGTTTGTGTCTCCGCTGAAACCACTCCCTTCTTCCGTTGCTGAATTTGCAGCTATAAGGTCGGCATTTTTAGAGATGAGCTTCTTTTCTCCGTTCTCTACCACATTTTCCGTTTCCATGGCAAAACCAACCAGCGTCTGGCCGGAACGTTTATTCTCGCCCAACGCCTTAAGTATGTCATCAGTTCTTTCAAGTTCTAAGTTGAATTCTCCGTCCTGTTTCTTGATCTTATTCTCCGAATAAGACACAGGTGTATAATCTGCTACAGCCGCCGCCATGATTATGATATCACTGTTTTCTTCCCGGTCTGCTATTGCATTATACATATCATTTGCACTCACAACAGGTACAACATCCATATACGCCGGTGCAGGCAGCTTTACAGGCCCCGTGACCAGGGTTACATCCGCACCCCTTGCCGCTGCCGCCTTTGCCACGGCATATCCCATCTTTCCTGAAGAGTGGTTAGTTATGAATCGCACCGGATCAAGATCTTCCCTTGTGGGTCCCGCCGAAACCAGTACCTTAAGTCCCGCCATGTCTTTGGAAGCGGAAACTGTATGGATGACTGCCTCAAGAAGCCTTTCCGGCTCCGGCATACGTCCTTTGCCGTTGGTACCGCAGGCAAGCCTGCCACTGTCCGGCTCCAATATCTCCCAGCCATAGTGTTTCAGTTTTTCTATATTGTCTATAGTAACAGGATTATCGTACATCCTGGTATTCATGGCCGGTGCCGCGATTTTAGGGCAGTCGCAGGCAAGCACCGTAGTTGTGAGCATATCGTCAGCTATACCATGAGCAAATTTTGCCAGTACATTTGCAGTTGCCGGCGCGACTATGATCAGATCCGTTCTATCCGCCTGGGACACATGCTCCGTGGAAAATTCATGATTCCTGTCAAATGTATCGGTCAGCGTCCTGTTACCCGTGAGCGCCTCGAAGGTTGCCGGAGCAATAAAATTCAGTGCGTTTTCCGTCATGATCACATTTACATCGCACCCCTGCTTTACCAGCATAGAACACAGATATGCGGATTTATACGCCGCGATCCCCCCGCTGACACCAAGTATGATAGATTTTCCCTTTAACATAGTTAACCTCCACATAAAATCTCTGGGTTTTTCGAAACGCCAGACATGGATCAGTTCTCTTTCTATTACATATCATTGTTTGTCAACTTGCATCAAACTCTCCGGGAGCAATCTCACAAAATCCCGTCGAGTTTGTGCAAGCTTGACAAACAGCATCACTTCTGCCAAGAAAGACAAAGAACCTTCCTGTGTATTATAACCCTAACTGCTCTTTTACAACCGCCGTATCCGACTCATACGGCCTGTGGCCGCCCTTATACTTTATAAACATCTCACTCCCTTTACCCAGTATGGCGATCACATCCGGCTTATCGCTGTCCTCCCTCTCCAGACTGTCCTTTATAGCCTTTCTTATGGCATCGCTTCTTTCCTCGATGATCTCATAGCTTGCAAAACCTTCTTTAAAATAACGGGCTATATCCTCGCAGATCTCCCTTGTATCCTCAAAATCCGAATCCTCTTCCGTCAGGTAGATATAGTCCGCATATTCCGAGCACAGACCTCCGATATCCTTCCGCCTCAGATGGTTCTTACCTGCTGCCCCGATGACAACCTTTATATTATGATCGGAGTAATCTTTCTTACAAGACTTTAAAAACTCCTGCAACGTCAGCCTGTTATGGGCGTAATCCACGATGACCGTGGTGTTTCCCTTTTTGTAAATGTTCATACGCCCAGGAACGAACACATCTGAAAGTCCCTTACTGATAATATCAGGTGCTATCCCAAGCTCCCTTGCAGCGGTGACTGCGGCCGTAGCATTTACCAGGTTAAAATCTCCCGTAAGATTTGTTTTGTAGGTGTGTACCGCCCCGTCGGGTTCATTTACACTGAACTCATAACCGCCCTCCGGCAGCTTTTTATACCCAACTGTTTTATAAACAAAGATCTCTCTGTTGATACGTTCTTTGATCTCATCCAAACCCAGTATTTTCATATCCGGCCCGGAAGGAGTTTCAGCACTATCAGCTTTTGCTTTATCCTGTGCCCTGTCGCTGCTTTCAGAAGAACCGGTATCGCCTTCGTCCACATCAAAAAATACAACACGACAATCGGAATCATCTGCAGTTTTGCAGATCAGTTCCATCTCCTTACTCTTCGCAAAAACAAGCATGGTGTCCGAATTTTTTATAAACTCCAGCTTGCAATCCCTGTAATGCTCATAAGACGGATGCTCCGGACCACCTATATGATCCAGGTCAATGTTCATAAAAATACCCACATCAAAACGCTGGTCATAAACACGGTCCACACTGTAGGCTTGTGACGAAACCTCCATAGTCACGTACGGCAGCCCGTTTTCCTTAGCTTCCGCAAAAAATCCCTGAAGCTTAAGAGACTCCGGCGTGGTATTTTCCGCCTCAAGACGCTCACCTCCAAGATACGTTTCATTAGTGGAAATGATACCGGTCTCACGCCCTGCTGCCGCATTGAAAATGCTGTGGAGCATATATGTAGTGGTGGTCTTCCCCGCCGTTCCCGTGATCCCCGTCAGGGTAAATGCATCCGACGG
>CACZTF010000017.1 GCA_902784025.1 uncultured Lachnospiraceae bacterium | reverse complement strand
TGCCATAGAGGATGGTATAAGTGAAGACTTTATAACCATAGATCTGATGGATGCATATATGGCTCTCGGTGAAATAACAGGTGAACAGGTCAGCGATGATCTGGCGGATCGAATATTTGAAAAATTCTGCATGGGAAAATAAGCCGGTCATAACATATCAGAAACCGGTTTATATTATATAGTGGAGGATAGAAATGAATTATGACGTAGTTGTAGTCGGTGCAGGACATGCCGGATGTGAAGCAGCTCTTGCCTGTGCCAGACTGGGACTTGAGACTATCATATTTACTGTGAGTGTTGAGTCTATAGCGCTCATGCCCTGTAACCCGAATGTGGGCGGCAGTTCAAAAGGACATCTGGTGAGAGAACTGGATGCTCTGGGTGGAGAGATGGGTAAGAATATTGACAGGACCTTTATCCAGTCAAAGATGCTCAATTCATCAAAAGGACCTGCCGTACATTCATTAAGAGCTCAGGCTGATAAGGCAGAGTATTCCAAGGCCATGAGACAGACTCTTGAGAACCAGGAAAGACTTACTATTAAGCAGGCTGAGGTTTCTGAAATACTGGTTGAAAATAATAAAATAACAGGTGTTAGGTCTTTCTATGGTACTGAATATCATGCAAAGGCCGTTATTTTATGTACCGGTACTTATTTAAGAGCACGTTGTCTTTGTGGAGAGGCTGTTATTTATACAGGTCCCAACGGACTGATGGCAGCTGATCATCTGACTGAAAGTCTTGAAAAAAACGGTATTAAATTACATAGGTTTAAGACCGGAACACCCGCAAGAATAGACAAAAGATCAATCGATTTTTCAAAGATGGAACCCCAGGCAGGCGATGATATTATAACACCGTTTTCATTTTCATCGGATCCCGATTCCATACAAAAGGATCAGGTGTTGTGTTATTTAACTTATACTAATGAAGAAACTCATGATATCATCAGAAACAATCTGGACAGGTCTCCTCTGTTTTCAGGTGTGATCGAAGGAACAGGTCCCAGATACTGTCCTTCCATTGAAGATAAGGTAGTAAAGTTCCCGGATAAGAAAAGACATCAGCTTTTTTTGGAACCGGAAGGACTATCCACAAATGAGTGGTATGTATCCGGAATGTCTTCATCACTTCCCGAAGACGTACAGGAGAAAATGTACAGGACAGTACCAGGACTTGAAAACTGTGTGATAGTAAAAAATGCCTATGCCATAGAATATGATTGTATCAGTGCCGACCAGCTTAAGAATTCTCTTGAGTTTAAAAATATAAGCGGTCTTTTTGCCGGAGGACAGTTTAACGGAAGTTCAGGTTATGAAGAGGCAGCAGCCCAGGGTCTTGTGGCAGGTATCAATGCCGCCATGTATGTTAAGGGTAAGGAACCTCTTATCATAGACAGATCCGAAGGATATATCGGCGTGCTCATAGATGATCTGGTGACCAAGGAGAGCCTGGAACCCTATCGCATGATGACCAGCCGTGCAGAGTACAGATTATTATTAAGACAGGATAATGCGGATTTAAGACTGCGTAAAAAAGGATATGAAGTAGGTCTGGTATCTTATGAGGATTATAAGAAGACTGAAGATAAGAGAGCTGCGGTGGAAAAGGAGATAGAAAGACTCTATCAGATCAAAGCCGGAGCCTCAAAGAAGATGAGTGAGTTTCTGACATCGGTAGGTTCTACTCCGCTTAATACGGGTATGACCTTTGCCGAGCTTATAAAGAGACCTGAGCTTAACTATGATATCTTAGCACCTGTGGATGAGGAAAGACCTGAGCTTTCAAAGGAAATAACGGATCAGGTGAATATAGAGATAAAATACGAGGGTTATATCACCAGGCAGAAGAGTCAGGTAGAGCAGTTTAAAAAGATGGAAAAGAAAAAACTGCCTGTTGATTTTGATTATGATCAGATAAAGGGATTAAGGATAGAAGCCACTCAAAAGCTGAATAGATTTAAACCCTCGTCTATAGGTATGGCATCACGTATCCAGGGAATATCTCCCGCGGATATATCCGTACTCTTGATCTACTTTAAGGATAAGCATATATAATCTGTTGTGACCATAATGAAAGAATATCTTGAAAAAGCATTAAAAGAAATAAATCTTGAACTGAATGAAAAACAGCTGTCTCAGTTTGAGCAGTACTATGATCTGCTGATCAGCTGGAATGAAAAGATAAACCTTACAGCCATAACCGATCCTGAGGAAGTGGCTAAAAAGCATTTTGCGGATTCCCTCTCTTTGATAAAGGTTTTATCCTTAAATGAGATTGAAAGTGTGATAGATGTGGGTACAGGAGCGGGCTTCCCCGGTATTCCACTTAAGATAGCATTCCCTCATCTTAAAATAACACTGCTTGATTCATTAAATAAGAGAATCCAATATCTTGGGGAAGTTAACGATAACTTAGCGCTAAGTGATGTTGTTTTGATCCATGGCAGGGCAGAAACCATAGCACGTGATCATGATCACAGGGAAAGGTATGATCTGTGTGTTTCAAGGGCAGTCGCAGGTCTTTCTTCATTATCTGAGCTTTGCACTCCGTTTGTAAAAGTGGGCGGTGTGTTTGCTCCTTATAAATCTGAGAAGGCTGAAGAGGAGTTAAGTGAAGCCGGGAATGCCTTGAATTTACTGGGTTGTGAAGTGAGAAAAGTAGAAAAATTCAGTTTGTTTGATCAGGTAAGATGTATTCCGGTTATTAAAAAGGTGAGGAATACTGATGATAAATATCCCCGTAGGGAGGGTATTCCCGGGAAGAGGCCGTTATAGAATAGATATTACGAAATATGGGATAAAAATGTTTCACGTGAAACAATATATTGTGTGATTTCTTGTTAACTTTATCAACAAATTGTAGTTGATAACTCAAAAAAGCCGGTTTTTGCCGGCTTTTTTCGATTTCAGGGGTGATTTTGAGGGATTTTCGGGCTGATTTTAGAATATCTGGTGTAATTTTCTGTTAACTTTCGCAATAGATTGTGTTTTTTTTATTAC
>CACZTF010000016.1 GCA_902784025.1 uncultured Lachnospiraceae bacterium | reverse complement strand
GTGCACACGTTTGCACAGTATATCTCTTGTGCTCCTCCTGATCTAAGGACAGAAGCGCATTCATCCAGTGTAGCTCCGGTAGTATATATATCATCAACCAGCAGCACTCTTTTTACATTCAGAACACTGCTGAGTTCAAAAGCACCTTTGAGTATTACTCTGCGTGCATCTGAAGTACAGTCCTTTAAGGGGACTGTTTTTTTAATGCGTTTAAGGATATCGGTGTCCACGGGTATTTCCATAAACCTGCCCAGTTCTTTTGCGATAAGAGCGGCCTGGTTATATCCTCTTATACGTTCTTTTTTATGATGCATGGGAATAGGGATTATCAGCTCGGGCTGCCAGAAATGCAGAAGATTTTTATGAGCTTTAAAAATACTGTTTGCAAAAAACAAAGCGTATTCTCTTTTGTTTTTGTACTTGAAACGATATAAGGAATCTTTCAGATCCGGACTGATCTCATATGCTGCCACAGCCTGGGTAAAGGTGTGTTTTGTATCAGAACAGTCTTTGCATAAATAATTATCCTCATCTATGGGTTTGCCGCATTTTGAGCAGGAAACTCCGCTTATCGGTTGTACATATGAGGCACATTCCGCATGTGCTCCGGGAGGATTGCAAGCATCTGCTTTTTTGGACAAAGGCTTTCCGCAGATCGCACATGCAGGCGGATAAAGGGCATCAATCACGGTCTTTCCCAAAGTTATTATTTTTTTGTACATTTATTTCTCCTGTTTTTATTTATTAAAAAATCTCATTCAGGCGTTTCACCACCTCGGGGATCTTGTCCGGTACTATAGCTGCGTAATTGATCACTAGAGTAACAAACCCCGGTTTGTCTGTGTCTTCAACAATGTAATCAGAGAAAAATGATATATGCAGGTCTTTACTGATGCCCTCTTTGTAAATATCTTCTTTGGTTTTGTGTGTTTTGATCTTTAAAAGAAAATGAGTGCCTGCATTATGTTCTTCTATGCTTGCTTTTGGAGCGATAGGAGATGCCAATAATTCTTTAAGTATAGCGACCCTCTGTTTCCGGTAAAAATTGCGCATGCGGCTGATGTGTCTTTCAAAAGCGCCGCTTTCGATAAACTGAGCCAGAGCGAACTGCTCAAAGCTTGATACGGTACATGAATAAAAACCCAGGGTGTCCTTATATACCCTGGCAAGCTTTTCCGGGAGGATCATATAACTTATACGCAGGGAAGGAACCATGGTTTTTGAGAATGTATTCATATAAATGGTACGTTTTTTTGTATCCTCGGCAAACATAGGCAGGATCATACGTCCGCTGTAACGGAATTCACTGTCATAATCATCCTCAATAATGAATCTGTTTTCATCGCTGTAGGCCCAGGAAAAAATCTCAAGCCTTTTTTTGATGGGGATAACACGGCCTGTAGGAAAGCGGTTGGCAGGCATTACATAGCAAACGGAAGAATCACTTTTTGCAAGTTTTTTTGTATCCATACCGTCATCATCACCGGGAATTATATTTATGCGTATGTTCAGCTTATGTGCCTGTTTTGCAAGGGTCTTATGACCGATTCCCTCCATGGCTACCCCTACACCGGGATCAAACAACTCGAATATCTTGCGGAGGAGGACCTCAGTACCTGCTCCTATAAATATAAACTCAGGGTCAACACTCATTCCTTTATTTCTGTAAAGGTACGAAGATATGGCATTTCTGAGCTGCGGGATACCGTTATAAGGCACGGTCTTGTACAGATTGTCTCCACCGTCCAGAATAGCCTTGCGCATGCAGCTGTTCCATGTAGATATGGGAAAATTATTCAGGTTTATACGGTTAGCCCTGAAATCCATAAAAAAATCAGGTTCTTCTTCAAGCAAAACAGGCCTGGGGGCAGAGGTGTTTATTTTAATATCATGAAACTTCTGCATATCTGTAGCAAAATAGCCTCGTTTTTCGGAAGAATAAAGATAACCCTCCGAAAGAAGCTGGTCATAAGCATTTGCTACCGTATTTACACCCACATTCAGGTTACTTGCAAATGTTCTTTTTGAGGGGAGTTTTTCGTTTGGTCTGATGTGACCGTCTAATATATCATCTCTGATTTTTTTGTACAAAAAAACATAGATGGGCTCTGACCCACGTTCTCTAAGATCATATGTTATCATTCTATACTACTCCGGACAGGGCAGATGAACTGCTCTTTATTAAGATTTCGGGGAAATCATACAATAATAACGGCGCAATTGCAACTTAATTTTTTATAAAAATGTTTATCCCATGCAGGGGGTTGTTTTATTTTCTGAAAACAATAATATTAACATTAAGCTTACATATACTCTTACTGTTCTGTGTTTTAATCGGTCTCCAAGATAGTTTTTACATTTTTTACGGAATGAAATGATGAGGTTTTTATGAAGAAAGACAATAGTAGTATAAAAGTCGACAAAAGAGTGGAGTTCACAAAATCATCTATTAAAGATACACTTTTGGAAGAGATAAAAAACGTTCCTTTTGAGGATATCGGTATAGTCGGACTATGCGACAAGGCACAGATCAGCAGAAGTGCCTTTTATCTTCATTTTGCAAATCTGTCCGATGTACTTAAGGAAGTGGTCATGGATGCGGTAAGTGCCCATTGCGGGATAATAAAGGTCATACTGGGTGACAATGTTTCCCTGGAGACATGCAATACCAAAACGGTTCAGTCCGGAAAATATATAGGATTATTCAGTGATAAAACGGCTTCTGATATGCTGATGAAATACCTTATTGAAAATTACAAAGATGAGTACACTAAAAATGTAATGAAAGAATACGGTTTATCAAAGACAGAATCAGAGGTTTTGTTTTATTTTCAGACAGCCGGTATTATTTCCGCCGCATCAGAGATAAGCTGCAAGTCGCTGAAAAGATGGAATAAGCTTGGAAAATTCAGGGACGGTCTTTTTGAAAAAGGGATAAAAGGTGTTAAAGGCGTAAAATAAATTATGCAGGAAAAAACAATACGGAATATAAACGGTAAAAATTGCTCCGACAGGAGCATTTTTTTGTGTTTAATAAAGAGCTTTTTTGTTTACGTCATGGAATATTTCGTGTAGAATGGAAATACTGTTTTATAGTGCCGTATTTATAGTCTGTGATGCTCTATAACGTTTTTGTATCGTGGCCGACCGGATAATATCAGAAAAGGGGTCCTTAAGATGTCTATAGTTAAAGCTGAAAATGTGATATATTCATATAAAAGAAAAGATGATGAGACAGAAGAGACAAAGCCTGTATCTGCACTGGCCGGGGTCAGTCTTGATGCGTCAGAGGGTGAGTTTATAGCTGTGCTCGGTCATAACGGTTCGGGGAAATCCACATTTGCAAAACAACTGAATGCGCTTCTTGTGCCGGATGAAGGAACGGTTTTTATAGATGGCATGGACACTAAAGAAGATAAATATACCCTGGATATAAGAAAAACGGCAGGTATGGTATTTCAAAATCCTGACAATCAGATGGTAGCCTCGGTGGTGGAAGAGGAAGTAGGATTCGGTCCGGAAAATATGGGAGTACCTACTGAAGAGATATGGGAGAGAGTGGAGCGTGCGTTAAGCAGCGTAGGAATGTATGCATATCGTGAAAGTAATCCGTCGAGACTGTCAGGGGGACAGAAACAAAGAATAGCGATAGCAGGGATACTTGCTATGGAGCCAAAGTGTATAGTGTTGGATGAGCCTACAGCCATGCTGGATCCGAAAGGGCGTATCGATGTACTTGAAGTTTTACATAAAATGAACAAAGAACAGGGCGTAACCATTATTTTCATCACCCACAATATGGAAGAGGTTACGGGGGCTGACAGGATATTTGTCATGGATAAAGGAAAGATCGTTATGAATGGCACGCCCAGAGAGGTTTTTTCAAAAGTTGAAGAACTGAGGGATCTGAAACTGGATGTTCCCAAGGTAACAAAACTTGCTCATGAACTAAAAAAAAGAGGTGTCATTCTGCCGGATGGGATCCTAACGTCCGATGAACTGGCAGAGGCATTAAAACACTATCAGAATACGCCGGTGTAGGAAAGAGGACGACTATGGAACTTAAAACACAAAATCTTGTTTACGAATATGATTCAGGCACCGACTATGCAAAAAGAGCTCTGGACGGAGTAGATATCACTATCGGCAAAAACGAATTTATAGGACTCATAGGGCACACAGGTTCGGGTAAATCCACATTGATACAGCATCTGAATGGCTTGTTGAAGGCAACGGAGGGACAGGTTCTCTGGAACGGCAGGGATATTTATTCTGCCGGCTTTGACAGAAGGGAGTTGAGAGGGCATGTGGGTCTTGTTTTTCAGTACCCGGAGTATCAGCTTTTTGAAACTACGGTTTTAAAAGATGTGTGCTTCGGTCCGAAAAACAGGGGGCTTTCCGAAGAAGATGCCATATGCAGAGCCAGGGAGGCTCTCACACTTACAGGGATAGATGAAAAGTATTATGAAAGCTCTCCTTTTGATCTTTCAGGCGGTCAGAAAAGGCGTGTTGCAATAGCAGGTGTTCTTGCTATGCAGCCCGAGATACTTATACTGGATGAGCCCACTGCCGGTCTTGATCCGGGAGGACGGGATGAAATACTGGGTAGAGTTGCAGGTATACAGCGCGAAACCGGAAGTACCGTGATATTAGTTTCTCACAGTATGGACGACATAGCGGAATATGTAGACAGGATAATAGTGATAGACAAAGGCTGTATAGCTTTTGACGATGTTCCTGTGCGCGTTTTTTCTCATGTGGAAGAATTGGAAAAGATGGGATTATCAGCTCCCCAGATAACTTATGTTATGCATACCTTAAAAAATGCGGGATTTAACGTGGATACGGATGCGATCACGGTTAAAGAAGCTGTGGACAGTATAATGGGGCAGATCAGACCTCACTTTTGAGTCCGTAATGATACTGCAGGGATGAATACTTAAAAGAAACCAAAAGGAGAAAGAATGTTTAAGGATATTACCCTTGGACAATATTATAAAACAGATTCGGTCATTCATATGCTGGATCCCCGTGTAAAGCTGGCTGGAACCCTCATTTACATAATAACGCTTTTTCTGGGCAAGAGCTTTTTTATGTTTATTCCCGCGGCTGTTTTTTTGGTAAGTATGATCATTTTGTCTAAAGTTCCCGTTTCATATGTTTTAAGAGGGATCAAGCCTATAATACCGCTGATCATTATCAGCTCGGTCTTTAATCTGATACTTACTCCGGGTAATGTATTAGTCGGTTTTTGGATCATCAATATTACATCCGAAGGTATTTATATGGCAGTGTTTATGATCGTCAGATTGTTGCTGCTTATAACTGGTGCTTCTATACTGACACTGACTACAACTCCCACAAAACTCACGGATGGTATGGAAATGGGGCTTCGTTTTCTTAAGGTTTTTAAGGTTCCTGTACATGAGATAGCGATGATGATGTCCATAGCTCTGCGATTTATACCAATCCTTGTTGAAGAAACAGACAAGATAAAGAAAGCGCAGATGGCAAGGGGAGCTGATTTTGAAAGCGGTAACATTTTTAAAAGAGCTAAGGCTATGATACCCCTTCTTGTTCCGCTGTTTGTGTCTGCATTCAGGAGGGCCGGTGATCTTGCCATGGCGATGGAAGCCAGATGCTATCACGGTTCAGAGGGACGTACAAGGATGAAACCCCTGATATATGCAAGAAGAGATTATATCGCATATGCCATTGTTTTGGGATATCTTGGTCTTATGATAGTTATGGCTGTTTTCGGGGTTTGATTTGGGAGAAAAAACAAATGAAAAGAGTATTGATCAGGGTAGCTTATGACGGCACTGCTTATCACGGCTGGCAGGTTCAACAGGGAGCAGTTACGATAGAGGGTGTCTTAAATGAAAAACTATCTGAACTTACGGGAGAGGAAATAACAGTTATCGGGGCCAGCAGAACAGATGCGGGGGTTCACGCCCTGGCAAATGCTGCGGTTTTTGATACGTCATCGTCCATACCTGCGGAGCGTTTTTCCTATGCACTGAACACCTTACTTCCTGAAGATATCAGCTGCAACGAATCTTTTGAAGTGCCTTTGGATTTTCATCCCAGAAAGACAGACACCGAAAAAACATATGAATACACAATATTAAATACTGAGTTTCCTGTTCCGGGGAAAAGAAATTATACTTGGCATGTCAGACAAAAGCTTGATACGGCCAAAATGAAAGCTGCAGCGTCGGTCCTGATAGGACCACATGATTTCAGAGGGTTTTGCAGCTCTAAAACCCAGGCGGGAAGCACTGTGAGGACAATCTACTCTATTGGGGTCTCCAGAGAAAATGATGAAATTAAGATATTAGTAAGGGGGAATGGTTTTCTTTACAATATGGTTAGAATAATAGCCGGAACCCTTGCAAATGCAGGTGGTCTAGGCAAAATGACGCCGGAAGATGTCGCCTGTGCTCTTGAAACAAAAAACAGAACATTAGCCGGTCTTACAGCTCCTCCTCAAGGGCTTTGTCTTGTGGATATCTTTTTTCCCGAGATTGAAGAATATTGACAACAGGGGAACAAAAGCCGGAAAATGTATGAAAAGAAAGGATGAAAACCATGATAAATATATAGTAGAATGAATTTGTGATCTTTTGTTTTATATTTTCAGTTCACAAACAGGAGGGTATATATGATAATCTTAGCTTTAGAAAGCTCTGGATCCCCCGCTTCGGTTGCAGTATTAAAAGATGGTGCGCTTATCGCGGAGTATATGATCGATAATAATAAAACACATTCTCAGACACTTCTGCCTATGGCGGAAGAAGTATTGTCGCGCTGTGGTCTGACCATGAAGGATGTAGATTATGTGGCAGTTTCTTCGGGACCGGGATCATATACAGGTCTGAGGATAGGAATATCCACGGCGAAGGGGCTCGCTCTCGGAGGAGTACCTGAAGACAATGAACTTATGGGAAAACCATGTATATCAGTTTCTACTCTGGAGGTTCTCGCTAATAACTTATGTGAAGCAGAAGGGGTGTATATCTGTCCCGTTATGGATGCAAGAAATAACAGGATATATACAGGACTTTATTGGTTCTGGATAGATGATGAGGGGGACTACAGAGCAGAAACTGCTATAGCAGATCAGGCGGTTGAGACAGATGAATATCTCAAAAGACTGGCTTCTATTGACAGAGGGATCATTTTTATCGGGGACGGGACAGATGTGATAAAAGAAAAACTTGCAGATACAGATATCAGGTACAGCTTTGCGTCAAAGCATAAAAATCATCCTTGTGCTTCAGCGGTAGCGGTTATAGCAGAAAAAAAGATACAAAATGATGATATCATCACAGCCGATGAACTGGAGCCGGATTACATGGCGGTTTCCCAGGCGGAGAGAATGAGGTTCAGACGGATGGAGCATGAAGATATAGAGGCTGTGGCATCCATAGAGAGTTTGTCTATAAAACCTCCCTGGTCAAAAGAAGCGTTCAGGTCAGCTATAGAAAGAGAGGAGACATATTATGTTGTCTGTGAAGCCGGCGGAAAGATAAAGGGATATGCAGGTATGTGGATCGCAGCAGACGAGGCTGAAATAACAGGAGTTGCAGTTGAGCCGGAATCCAGGAATGCGGGACTGGGACAGGATATCGTTAAGCATTTGCTGGAAAAGGGAAAAGATCTGGGGGTAAAAAAATACTTTTTAGAGGTCCGTAAAAGTAATCATGCAGCAATAGCCGTGTATGAAAAATGCGGATTTGAGAGAGTCGGAGAACGTAAGGATTTTTACAGGGAACCGGATGAAGATGCGGTGGTTATGAGGTTTACAGGTTGATAACATGAGATAGTTTTTAAATATTTGTGTAATAAAAACGTTATATTTAACCCGTTATGTTAAATAATATTACATATATATAAGGAAGAAAAACAAAAAAACAATAATTATAAGTCCCTGATTTCCGGAGAAAAAGTGTTGTTTTCATTGTAAAAAAGTGACAAAAACCAATCCCCTGACAGGGGATTTTTTTTGATATTTTTATATAAAAAAGCAGCATTAATTTTATAAACAATCGATGATAGATAACGTAATTTTAGAAAGAAAAAACAGTGTATTATTTATAAAAAAATATCGAAAATACATTCGATAGTAAGCGTGTGCTAACAATGCTGAAATATAGAAAAAAAGCGGATTTTTTGACATGTTTTTTATTGACTTTTAATAGCTTAAGTGATAGTATTATCTCGGAGCTAAAAAGGGCTCGCATAAGCGTGCTCATAAAACTTTTTACACCAGAAAAGGAGGAGAAGAGATGCGTTTAAATGATAAGGATACGGAGAAGCTTATAGTTTACACAGCAGCTCTCG
>CACZTF010000015.1 GCA_902784025.1 uncultured Lachnospiraceae bacterium | reverse complement strand
GTTCGAGGAAATACTAAATACAAAACCGGATTTTATATTCGGACATGGATGGATATTTAATGAAGGAGGAAATGCTCCCCTTCAGGATTGTATCGACAATAATATCAATTATTTTGCTCTGACAGGAACAACAAGCGGAAAGTCAACATTTGAAGGCTTTTATAAAGACATGGAAGATCTGGGAAAGATATTTGATGTCGAAGACAAAGCAAAAGGTCTGATCGATGGGATGAAAGAGAGACTTTCAGAAGTAGAAAAAAATGCCGTAACTGACGCACCTACTATTTTTGTATATGACAGTGGGGATAAACAGGCTTTAACTGCCGGTGATCTGGCTCTGCAGACAGAACAGATATCCCTTGTAGGAGCTAAAAACATATTTGATGATATGCAGGAAATGTATGTGGAAGTGTCTTGGGAAGAAGTAGCCAAGAGAAATCCGGATTGGATTTTGATAAACGAATATGAAGATGAAAATCTTACCCAGACAAAGACAGAGTTTTTAAAGAATAATGATGCTTTAAAAGATACTACAGCCATAAAAGAAGATCACATCATTTCGATCAATCTTATAGAATTAAGAGAAGGTCTTCAGATGGTTGACGGTTCAGAAAAATTACTAAAGGCTTTAAAAGGACAAGCATATTGAACAAGGGGGTGGTAATTTCTTATGTGGATAAGAAAACATCACAGGGTACTTATGACGATACTTATAGTTGGCATCATTGTATCTGTACCGGCATCTTTGTTCTTCGGAAGTGCAAGTGTGACCTTTTCCGAAGTGGTAAGTGTGTTTAAGTCCTTGTTTTCTGCCGGAGAAGAGATTGATCCTTCTTTAAAAACAATTGTGTGGGGACTCAGGGTACCCAGAGTCCTGTTGGCTATTGCATGTGGATGCGGATTGTCAGTCTGTGGTGTTACGATGCAGGCGGTGACGAGAAATGTCATGGCTGAGCCTTACACATTAGGTGTTGCATCGGGAGCATCTGCAATGGCTGCTCTGTTTATTACAAGGCTGGAAGGAGTGATCAATCTTCCCTTTGGTGTACAGTTGTTTGCTTTTATAGGTGCGGTTGCTTCGATGGCTATAGTTTACAGTTTTTCCTCGATAAAGTCTTATGCCAGTAATTTCAAGCTGATTCTGACCGGTATAGTTATCGGTATGGTATGTACGGCTATAAGGGAACTGCTCATAGCTACTACAAATAATCCGAATAAAGTAAATGCTGTCGTTCTTTGGGAAATCGGAGCTTTTGGTGCTGCAAGGTGGAATAATATCGCATTTCCCATAATATGTGCTGTCGGCGGTACTATATTCCTTTTCTTTATTTCTGAAAAACTGAACCTTATTTCAGTGGGAGAGGAAACGGCAACCTCCCTTGGGGTATCAATAAAAACACTTCAAAGGGTAGTTTTGGTTGTTACGTCATTACTGACAGGAGCCATGGTGGCTTCCAGCGGAATCATCAGCTTTGTGGGACTTATAATACCTCATATTATCAGAAGGATGTCGGGTGCCGACAATACAAAAGTTTTACCCTTATCAGCACTGTGCGGCGGATTTTTGATGATATGGACAGATGTGATATCAAGAGTGGTCATAGCTCCCGAAGAGCTTGGTGTAAGTATTCTTACATCTTTGGTAGGAGGTCCGCTGCTTCTTATACTCATGCGTAAGGAGAGGGCTTAAAATGGCAGCTATAGAAGTAAAAAATTTAAAATTCAAGATCGGAGACAAAGAGATAAGCAGGGGGATAGATCTTGTAGTAAAAGAAGGAAGCACACATGGTATCATAGGGCCGAACGGCAGTGGCAAAAGTACACTTTTCAAACAGATATGCCGTATACATAAGCCTTACGAAGGGACGATAGAATTACTGGGGCAGGATGTAAATGAACTTACGCAAAAACAGATGGCAAAAAAAATGGCAGTCTTGTTCCAGGAAAACAAAACAGATTTTGCCTATACAGTCAGAGAGATCGTTTCAATGGGCAGGATACCTTACCATTCTTCCATAAGACATGAGTATCCCCAGGATAAAGAGATCGTTGACAGAGCTCTTGAGACAATGGGTATAAGGGAATACGAGGACAGGATATTCAACACGCTTTCAGGTGGCGAAAAACAGAGAGTGCTCCTTGCCAGGGCTTTCGCGCAGGAAACTTCGGTAATATTGTTGGATGAGCCTACTAATAATCTGGATATCAGTTATCAGCTTCTTATCTTTGAGATCTTGAAAAAACTGGATAAAACAAAACTGATAGTCATACATGACATGAATCTTGCAGCATCTTTCTGCGACGTTATTTCCGTTTTAGAAAAAGGTAGAGTGGTTGCTACCGGATCACCAGGGGAGATTCTAACACAACAGCTTTTGGCTGATATATTTAAGGTAAAAGCGGAGGTGATCATTGATAAAGACACGAACAAACCGCTGATAAGATATATAGAACACATCTAATTCAGATCAGGCAATGACATAAAAATAAGGGGGGCCAATGTCGTTGCAGAATCAGGAGGATTTTATGTTTATAGAAAAAACGAGAAATTATTGGTCTACACGTAATGAAGGATATTCTGACCTTATAAATGAAGAACTTAACAGTGATAAAAAGGATATATGGCTGGCACTGATAAACAAATACAGGCCAAAGGGAGACTGTTTAAGGATACTGGATTCCGGATGCGGCCCCGGTTTTTTCCCTGTTCTTCTGGCTATGCAGGGGCATCATGTCACAGCTGTGGATTACACACCGGAGATGCTGGAGACTACCGGAAAAAATGTGGAAAAATACGGTGTCAGTGATAATGTAGAGATAATAAGACAGGATATACATAATCTGACATTTGATGATGAATCTTTCGATATGGTCGTGAGTAGAAATGTAACCTGGACTGTTGATGATCCTAAAAAAGTATACGGGGAATGGCTCAGAGTTCTGAAGCCGGGGGGGTGCTTTCTGAACTTTGACAGTAACTTTCTGTTTTCTTTGTATGATGAGGAACTTAAAAAACAGTATGCCGAGGATGAAAAAGAGGCTATAGCGCTGGGATATAAGCCTGTGCCAAATGATCATCTTGCAGACGGAATGGATGAAGTACTGCCTCAGCTTCCAACTGCAAAAGGGAGACGCCCCGGCTGGGATGTAAACCAGCTTATGGATTATGAATTTAAAAGTATCCTGATAGATAAAAATGTACATAAGGGTCTTATGAGCGGCTACGAAGAAATATTACACAGAAACTCAAAAATGTTTTTGATCAGAGTCGAAAAATAAAGATCAAAGTTAAATAAAACCTCGGAAAAAACCAATTATTAATAAAACCATATTAAAAGACAGCATACACGTGCGGTATTGCTGTTTTTTTTAGCAGATTTCGTATTTTAAGATTACTTTGACCGGTATAGTCTAAAAACCTTGTAAATACTTTAGAAAAGGTATAAAATGAAACGATATAAATTCAGAAAAAGGGAGATAGTTGTTTCTATGGATAATAATCAGAAAACGATGGAAAAAATTACGGCACTGGCTAAAGCAAGAGGTTTTGTATATCCCGGATCGGAAATATACGGTGGTCTTGCAAATACCTGGGATTACGGAAATCTGGGAGTTGAGCTTAAAAATAACGTAAAAAAGGTTTGGTGGAAGAAGTTTATCCAGGAAAGTCCCTATAACGTAGGTGTGGACTGTGCTATCCTCATGAATCCTTCTACATGGGAAGCTTCAGGTCATTTGGGAGGCTTTTCCGATCCGCTTATGGATTGTAAAGAATGTCATGAAAGACATCGTGCAGATAAGATCATAGAAGAGTGGGCATATGAAAATAAAGTAGACCTGGGATCATCAGTCGACGGATGGTCAAATGAAGAAATGGAAAACTTCATCAGGGAAAAAGGGATAGCTTGTCCTTCCTGCGGAGCCCATGATTTTACGGAAATAAGGCAGTTTAATCTTATGTTCAAGACGTTTCAGGGAGTTACCGAGGATGCGAAAAATACTGTTTATCTCAGACCCGAGACGGCACAGGGTATATTCGTGAACTTCAAAAATGTACAGCGTACTTCAAGAAAAAAGATACCTTTTGGTATTGGCCAGATCGGAAAGTCATTCAGAAATGAGATCACACCCGGAAACTTTACTTTCAGGACCAGGGAGTTTGAGCAGATGGAACTCGAGTTTTTCTGCAAACCGGGAACAGATCTCGAGTGGTTTAATTATTGGAGAGAGTTCTGTATATCATGGCTTCAGGATCTGGGCATAAAGCCTGATGAAATGAGAGCGAGAGATCACGATCAGGCAGAGCTGTCATTTTACAGTAAAGCAACAACGGATCTGGAGTTTTTATTCCCCTTTGGTTGGGGCGAGCTTTGGGGGATCGCAGACAGAACAGACTATGATCTGTCAAGACACATAGAAGTCAGCGGTCAGGACCTTCAGTATTTTGATGATGAGACGGGAGAAAAATATGTGCCTTATGTAATAGAGCCGTCTCTTGGAGCGGACAGAGTGACCCTTGCGTTTTTATGCGCTGCATATGATGAAGAAGATCTGGGTGACGGAGATATGAGAACGGTTCTTCATTTTCATCCTGCGCTGGCACCGGTAAAGATCGGAGTTCTTCCTCTTTCAAAGAAACTGAATGAAAAAGCAGAGGAAATATTTGCGGAACTTTCCAGGAACTATAACTGTGAGTTCGACGACAGGGGGAATATTGGAAAGAGGTACAGAAGACAGGACGAGATAGGAACTCCCTATTGCGTAACGTATGATTTTGATTCTGAAGAAGATGGTTGTGTTACTGTCAGGGACAGAGACACTATGGAACAGGAAAGGATCAGTATATCTGATCTTGAAGGATACTTTAGGGATAAATTTGATTTTTGATCTGTTGATCAATATTTACAAAAGTATAACTTACAACAGATTTTTGCAGATCCGGTACACCCAGGATTTATCGTAATTGCTGCAAAATGATGGCCGGTATTTTTAAGAAACAGGTGTTTTATCGATGATATGTCCGAAATGCGGAAGAAATATAGAAGGTAATCTTTGTCCGTACTGTGAAGCTCCGCAGATAGATGATAATACCGATGAGTATTTAAGAAGAAAAAGTGCATATGAAGAAAGTCTTGAGAAAAAAGAACCTCATGAAGAGGAAAAACCTAAAGGACGGAGACTCACAAAGAAGGCTGTTATAACTATTCTGGCAGTGATAGGAGGTGCTCTTACCGTGGCGCTGGTTACCACACATCTTCCTAAAGTATATACCGGAAAGCTTTATACGGTAAACGGTGACAGTGTTTCAGAAGCAGCGGATAATGGTGACTTTCTTTCCGTGGACGGAAAAATATACTCGTCAGAGGGTAAAAATGTATATGCAAAGATCACGGAACCGGATGGAATAGGATCAGTAGAAGATTCACAGATCAAAGGATACAGTGTTTCTTCAAACGGAAAGTATGCTGCGCTTGCTGTTCTTGACGCAGGAGAAGATGAAGGATACAGCCTTTTTGTATGGGATGATGAAGGTCACAGCACAAAAGCTCTGTCACAAAAAGATATGATCTCCGTAAAAGATGTTACGGATACAGGCGAGATCATCTTTACATCCAGTCCTGTGCTGAACGACCAGTGGTACACGGGTGATTCATCTCTGCATGTATACAGGATCACGGAAATTGCAGGTGACGGTATCAAGGGTGAAACAAAGCGTATAGGAGAAGATCTGCAGAACTTTTATATTTATGAAAAAATAAAAAGTATCATATGTCTTGAAAAAGACGGCACCTTATTTTCATGTCCCGGATATGATCCGGAAAAAAGAGTGGTGCTTACAGAGAAAGTGACGGATCTGATGGCTGAAAAAGGTGATGAGAATGATCATTTTGCACCCGATGCAGCAGGAGTGAATATTTACAGAACAGCAGATCTTATCACTTATCGCCGTGAAGGAGTCTGGATCATGTCTGACACGGAAGGACGCATAAGTCTTACACTTGGAGCAGCCGGTGGGGATACCAGGTTCGTTTATGACGATCCTGACCATATGATATACAGATATGAAGCCGGTATCCTTTCAAAAAGTATTGTAAGTGACAAAGGGCTTACTGAATGGGAAACAGTTATCGGAACAGCAGAGGATGATCTGATATGGAATGCATCAGGGCACACTCTGATATGCGGGACTACTGACGGAAATCTGATGAGGGTTACAGGTACACAGGCATCATCCGTAACGGAAGATTTTGGAAAAGGAAGTCTCAAAAAGGTTCAGAACAGTGATTCATATATTTTTAAAACTTCGGATGGGATGTATGCAGGCAGAGACTTTAGCTCAAACCCGGATCTTATCGAAGGAGATATTGATGCGGATATCCATACCTGTGCAGGCCGTAAAGGGATTATTTATCTTTATGCGGGAAACAGGCTTTATGAGGTCCATAAGAACAATAAGCTTTCTGAAACCGGTGATTGCGGGGGGCTTTTTGTTGTGGAATAGGCACAGTATAATTATTGCAGATGCAGGATATCCGTCTGAAGGTGCAGCGCAGATCTGATAAAGATAAGCAGAAGTGTTTTGCCGGTAATATATTACAGAAGCCGGCCGGGAGGTACAGGGATTGAAAGATTACATAAAAAAACTTGCTAAAGGTGAATTCGAATACCATGTCCCTGTTCTTAATGTGGATCATTCCGTGACCGGAGATGTAGTTGAAGATTCCAAGGGGATGGGAAGTCTTACCATATCTTCAGATGTTGATATAACAGGTATGTCATATTCTCCTAACACCAGATTTAAGACGGATGGCAGCTTTTCCGGTAAGGTTATTCAGATAGATTATACTGTAGATGCCGGCGGATTACACGCCGGTGAGAAAATAGAAGGTGATCTTATCATCGTAAGTTCCGCCGGAGAGAGAAAGGTTCCCTTTAGTTTTGATGTAATAAAAAGAGCTGTATATGCAGGAAATATAAAAATAGACGACCTTCGTTCCTTTACGGTTCTGGCGATGAGAGAACCCGGAGAGGCTTTGGAGATTTTTAAAACGTCCGAGTTTCGTGCTGTTGTGCTCAGAGACGATGTATTTCTAAATGCTCTGTATGATAAGCTTATGCCATCAGAACATCCCGAACAGGCGATGGACAATTTTCTTGAAGCTGCAGGAGAGATTGAAAAGAACGAAGAGAAGAAACAGGAAAAGCCGGATCTCCCGAAAGCTGCAAAGGTAAACATGCCTCCCTTTAAGCGTTTATGGAAAAGGATAAAGGCGGAGCTTATAAGAGGCTATCTTGATTTTCGAATGAAAAAGATATCATTATCTGACTGGTGCCGCAAGGCACTCCTTCGTGTAAATGATGAGAATTTCCTCATGCTTTACAAAGGTACTTCGGAAGAGGCTTATTCCTATCTTGAACTGCAGGTGGCGACTGCTATGCTATTGTCATTTTCAGGCAATCAGGAAGCGTCCCATAAGGTTCTGAACGCTTGCGGTAAGGAGCTGATGGAAGATAAAAAGGGTAACGGTATCCTTTACTACACTGCTCTTTACATCACCACGATGATCAATTCTTCCGATGAGAATCTTGCATTTACCAGAGTAAAGCTTTTTGAGGCTACGGAGATCCCTGATGTTCCCTGGCAGGTTGTTTTGTACAGATACCATATGGACAGACACAGTGATGAGAATGCCAGCATTTGGCTTACCCGTTTTAAAGATGCTTTTTCAAAAGGGTGTACCAGTCCTGTTATATACCTTGAAGCTATAAGGATAATAAACAGTCAGCCGGTGCTTCTGCGTGTTTTGAACACTTTTGAAACACAGGTGATACGTTTCGGTTATCGCTACGGACTGGTGGAACCGGCGGCAAGTTCCCGTGTCACGGAACTTGTTTCTGAAGAAAAAAAGCCGGATATGACCCATCTGTATTGTCTGAAAAAGCTTTATGATGAATATAACAGTGATGAGATATTGGAAACCCTGTGCAAGAAAATGATCCAGGGGAATATCACCGGTCCTGAATATGTACCTATTTATGAACAGGCGATAAAGCGGAGCCTTAATATAACCAGACTCTATGAGTATTTTCTGATCAGTCTTGACAAGTCCAAACAGCGCAATCTGCCGGAAAGAGTACTTAGATTCTTTGCATATGACAGCGGGATCGATCATACCTCGCGTGCATATCTGTATGCTAATGTGATAAGACTTCGTGAAAAGGATCCTGAAATATATGATCTTTATGAAGATAATATATTTAATTTTACTGAAGACAGACTGGCAGGAGGACATATCGATGAGAACCTTGCCCAGCTTTACAGATGGCTTTGGGATAATGATCCGGATCTGTCCAGGCGCTTTCCTCTGCAGATATTCAGGCTGCAAAATACATACAGGATAACCGTAAAGTCAGATGATGTTACATATGCAGATATAACACACCCGGAATTTACTACTGTAAAAAAAGTACCTGTAAAAGACCGCAGGACTTTTACTTTTATCCTTAACAACAAAGAAAGAGTGCAGGATTCGTGTATCATCTGCTTTGAGGATAAAAACGGAAGGATCTATAATGACAGTGCCTACGAATACAAGATTGAAAGAGTGATGGGGAGCAGAAGACCTGCGTATCTGGATTCCGCAGAATGTGAGGCTGATCCTTTTTATCTTCTTTTTGCATACCGGAGAGCCTTGCATTTACATGATGAGGATCTTGCAAAAGACTATGCAAAGAAACTTATAGCAGGACATGGTGACATACTATCGAAATCATTTGGAGAAGATCTTAAGCTTTTTGCATATGGTGATCTTGAAACAGCTGTCAAAAAAGAACAGGGACCGGATGTAACCGCGATCAAAGGTGACAGAAAAGATATAACGGATCTTGAGGATCTTCTGGCTCGTATGCTTTTTACAAAACAGTCGCCCGATATCACTGCTCCTGTATTTGCAAAGTATTATGAACTTAAAAAACAGGGGATCGTAATAGAAGCGTATTGTGCTTATCAGTCGTTTCTTTATTTTGTACGTGGCGAAAGAGCCGATATGCAGGTAATACCTGTTATATATGAAAGGGTATATAACGGCGGGAAGGCTCTCCCCGTGGAACTTGCGGCCCTTCTGCATTACAGTGCCACAGGGGACAGAGAGTTTACGAAAGAGCAAAAGGAAATATATGAGGGGATAATCAAAGCGTTTATCTCAAAAAACTATATTTTTTCTTTTTTCAGCGAACTTTCCGCAGATCTCGAACAGCCTGTATTTACAAATGATAAGACTGTTTTGGAATACAGGGATGAGCCCGGTAAGGATGTTTCGTTTGTTTTTACAAAGGGGCGTTATTCAGGCAAAAGGATCCCCGGCAGACATACATTTAACGGTCTGTATGTCTGTGATATAGTCCTCTTTTCGGGGGAAAAGGCTGCTTATCATGTAAACGTGTCCGGAGAGGATACTGATGTTTACGAAATACAGGCGGCAGGGAAGCCTGATGATAAAAGTCCGGAGCTCTGCAGGATAAATGATGTCATAGAAGAGAAAGACAGTATCCTGGCAGATGAAAAACTCAGCATGCTGGAGAAAGAGCTTGAACTCGCAGAAAGGGAATTTTCATTTGTATGATATCCTGCCATTCTCCGCATGAAGTCAGCAAGGGGTTAAAAGGTGAGGATATCAAATCAAACAGTATCTGCACAAGGAAAAAACATATGGATGCAAAAGGATTATTTTTAGGAATAGACATAGGTGAAAGTATTTCACAGGTATGCTGCTATGACGAGAAAAGCAGGAATATCCTGCCTGTTCTGGGGAAGGACGACAGTCCGTATTTTCAGAACATGATACCGTTGAGCAAGATCTTTGAAAATGAAACAACAGCGCCTGAAAGACTTGCCTCTATGATACAGGCTTTGACAGATGCGGTTTTTTTCAGGCTCGGAAAAGAAAAAATAAGTGCTATCGGACTGTGTCTTCATGATATCTCAGAGGAAAAGCGCAGAATATGGAGTGAAGCATTAAGTATTGCCGGTGTAGATCGCAGCAGGTATATCCTGATGGGGTGCGAGGAGACATTTGCTTATTATGCTTTCAGCGGAGAGCCTGCAGGGTATACAAGAGGTGTGGTACTCTATGACTTAAGTGAGAACGGGCTTAAAGGATGTTTTTTGCAGAGGGTAAGTTATAAAGGCTTTACTATCCTTACTGAAAACGATGAGAGCACAGAAAGTGAGTTGATCAAAAAAGCCGGATCAGGAGCCATTCCCTTAAAAGAAGCTGAAAACGAACTGATCGCATTTTTTAAGAGTACACTTGAAAAAAATACTGTTTCAAGTATATATCTTACCGGTGAGCCTTTTGAAGGCGCGGATCTGCCCGAGGATGTCTTAAGCATACTCGGAAAGGGAGGTCACAGGATATATGCAGGTATGAATCTTTATGTAAAAGGTGCCTGCATAGGTGCTATTTCAAAAGTGATCCGGGCCGCTGATCCTTTCAGGATAGCAGGCTTAAACAAAACGCAGGGAACGGCAGGTAACCTTTCGGTATGTATCATGGCCTGCAGAAACCGTATCAGTTCAGAGATAAGTCTTACTGTAAGGGAGAAAGGAGAGACTAAAAGAAAGGTTATTGTCGAAAGAGGGTCAAATGTAGATGACTCTTTTGTTACATTTGAATGTATACCGGGTGAGCGTGGTGAGATACAGTTCATCGTAGAGCCTCTGACACAGAACACACCGGATATATATACGGTGAAGCTGAGATCCGGTAAGGATTTTTCAAAAGAAATAGTCAGACTAAAAGTACAGCTTTATTTTTCCGATGAAGATCATATGACAGTTACTGTAGAAAGCGCACAGGGAGAAGATGACTGTGATAAGGAGATCTTTGAAGCAGATCTTTTAGGAAAAGGCGGCGGGGCGTCTTCCGTCAGGACTGACGGTGTGATCCTGTGCAGATGTCCGAAAACTGATATTCCTTATGTTTTTCCGGCAACAGGTGAGGAGATATATTCTGCAGAGGAGCTTGTCAAATGTCTGTATGAAAATATATATCTGACCGGTGTAGACGGTGGGGTTTTCAATAATGATCTTTTTTCATTTTTAAGAGAACGTGCCGGATGCGGCGAAACTGCAGATAAAGTACAGGAACTGTGGGAAAGCGGTGGTTCCCTGAAAGAAACATTACTGACGGTTTTCAGGGAGATAAATTACTATTCTCCAAAAGATATAGTTATAATCGAACCGGTTATAGACGGATTAAAAACAGGAAAGCGCGCTCTGGTCAAATACGGCAGGGCAGAGGCCTATATAGAGCGGGGTTGTCTGACAAAAGCCCTGAAGGAGCTGCGGGAGATAATGGAACTGAACCCTGACAGTGAGCTTCCGGAAAAGTTTTACGCAAAAGTTCTTTATAATGCCGGAGTATGTTATGCCAGATGCATGATGTATGAAAAAGCCGGGGAGATGTTTGAGGGATCATATGGTTTTGTAAAGGATGAAAAGACCAAGGATGCCGCTTTGTTTGCAAGAGCTCTTTCCGGAACCGAGCCCGGCATACTCTTTATGAAAGGTGAGTGGGAGAACGCCGGACAGAGAGCGAAGGAATTCCGTGAAGAGATCGAGAAACAAAACAAGGGAACAGGAGATCCCGCGATGAGACTTGAAAGTATACAGCAAAGGTTTATAACGAAGTATTCTTGATAAAAAGATACTGGTTGTTGTAGAATGAATTTTGAGTATGATCAGACCATTGACGGCCAAAGATCAGTGTTTGCTGATATCCGTAAAGAAAACATATTAAACAGATAATAACAGGAGACAAAATGAAAGAGAGATTGGAAGAACTTACCGTAAGGGCGGTGGGGCAGATCAAGGCAGCGGAGACTGCTGCTGAATTAAATGATATCCGGGTGGCTGTCCTGGGTAAAAAAGGTGAACTTACAGCTATCCTTAAGGGAATGAAGGATGTGCCTCCGGAGGAAAAACCTGAGATGGGGCGTATCGTAAATGAAGCCCGTGAGAAAATAGAGTCTGCCCTTAAGGCTGCGGAGACTGAGGTTAAAAGGCGTGATCTGGAAGCCCGCCTTAAGAATGAGGTTATTGATGTGACCCTGCCGGCAAAGCAAAATAAGAAGGGGCACAGGCATCCTAACCGTATCGCGCTTGAAGAGGTGGAAAAGATTTTTATCGGCATGGGATATGAGGTTGTACACGGTCCTGAGGTGGAATACGATTACTATAATTTCGAGGCCCTGAACATACCGGCTGATCATCCGGCAAAGGATGAACAGGACACATTTTACATAAACGACAAGATAGTGCTCCGTACCCAGACTTCACCTGTCCAGGTGCGCGTCATGGAAAAAGGCAAGATCCCTATCAGAATGATAGCTCCGGGACGTGTTTTTCGTGCAGACGAGGTAGACGCCACCCACTCCCCCTGCTTCCATCAGATAGAAGGCATGGTCATCGACGAGGGCATAACATTTGCTGACCTGAAAGGAACCCTTGAGGTATTTGCCAAAAAACTTTTCGGTGAAAATGTAGCACTCAAGTTCAGACCACACCACTTTCCCTTCACAGAACCAAGTGCAGAGGTGGATGTAACCTGCTTCAAATGCGGAGGTAAGGGCTGCCGTATGTGTAAGGGTGAAGGCTGGATAGAGATCCTGGGCTGTGGTATGATCCACCCTAAAGTGCTGGAACGATGCAATGTAGATACAAGCAGGTATTCCGGCTTCGCCTTCGGGATCGGACTTGAAAGGATCGCCTTGCTGAAGTACGAAATTGACGACATGCGGCTTCTCTACGAGAACGATGTAAGATTTCTCGGGCAGTTTTAAGTCTTTGTCAATTAGTCAAACCCTTCTACATAAATTATTTTCAATGAAATAGGTTCCGGGGAGCACATAATAACTCCGAGAATGCGTTTGATGCCATTCCGGTGAGACCAAGCCTTTGCTTTGAATCACCGGAATGTATGGCATAGCAGCATGCGAGAGGTTTGGTTATATGATACCCGGAACAAGTATAAATTACAGGAGAAATACATGAATACATCACTAAACTGGATCAAAGACCTTGTTCCGGGGATCGAAAACGTCACGGACGAAGAATACCGCGACGCCATGACCCTCTCAGGAACAAAGGTAGAATGCTTTGAACGACTCGATAAAAATCTGGAAAAAATAGTAACCGGCAAGATCGTTTCCGTAGAGGGACACCCGGATGCTGATAAACTTGTAGTATGTCAGGTGGACGTGGGCGGGGATTCCCCTGTGCAGATAGTGACCGGCGCACCCAATGTCAGGCCCGGTGATTCCGGTCAGTCTGTAGTAGTTGTTCTTGACGGGGGCAGGGTAGCCGGTGGACACAGCGGTGAAGAACCGCCGGAAAACGGTATAAAGATCAAAAAGGGTAAGCTAAGAGGCGTGGAATCTTATGGCATGATGTGCGCCCTTGAAGAACTGGGGGCCGATAAGGATCTCTTTCCCGAGGATGACGGAGACGGTATATACATTTTTCCTGAGGATGTTAAGCCCGGTCAGGATGCCCTGGAGTTATTGGGTTTAAACGACACCATTTTCGAGTACGAGATCACGAACAACAGGGTGGATTGCTACAGTGTGCTTGGAGTAGCCAGAGAGGCTGCAGCTACATTTGGTAAAAAATTTGACCATCCTCAGGTGCCGGAAACAGGCAATGGTGAAAATGTCAGCGACTACCTGAGTGTAGAGGTAAAGGACGGGGATCTCTGCAGAAGATATTGTGCCCGCGTGGTCAAGAATGTTAAGATAGGCCCTTCTCCCGAGTGGCTCAGGAAGAGACTGCGTTCCTGCGGGATACGACCCATAAACAACATAGTAGATATAACAAATTTCGTGATGGAAGAGTACGGTCAGCCTATGCACGCCTTTGATCATGATACTCTTGAGGACAAAAAGATCATTGTTCAGCGTGCAAAGGACGGAGATGTATTCATAACCCTTGATGAAAACGAGCGTAAGTTAGACAGTGAGATCCTCATGATCTGCGACGGTAAAAAGCAGATCGGTATCGCAGGTATCATGGGTGGCGAGAATTCAAAGATCACTGATGATGTAAAGATTCTTGTGTTCGAGTCCGCTACATTTGACGGAACCAATATCAGAAAATCCGCCAAAAGGCTTTCCATGCGTACGGACGCGTCAGGAAAGTTTGAAAAGGGGCTGGATCCGGAAACTGCATTGGAAGCCATAAACAGGGCGTGCGCATTGGTGGAAGAGCTGGGCGCAGGAGAAATAGTAGGCGGTGTCATTGACATTTACCCCGAGCCTGTGAGCGAAAAGCGTATCAAATGGGAGCCGGAAAGCTACAACAGGCTTCTGGGTACGGACATAGACGAGGATACCATGCTTTCCTATCTCAAGCCATTGGAGATAGAGCTTGACAAGGCTGGCGGCAAACTGATCATCCCCACATTCCGTCAGGATCTTATAAGGGGGGCTGACATAGCCGAGGAAATAGCCAGATTCTACGGATACGACAAGATACCCGTGACACTCCCCATGGGAACATCCCTGTCAGGAGCCATCGGCGGCATATCTTTTGATGAGCGCATAAAGACGGCTGTTATGGAACTGGCTGAAGGCGAAGGGTTTTCACAGATACTTACATATTCATTTGAGAGTCCCAAGGTGTTCGACAAACTCCTTATGCCCGCAGATGCACCTTTGAGAAAGACCGTGGTGATCTCAAATCCTCTTGGTGAGGATTTCAGCATCATGCGTACGTTGCCTGTAAACGGCATGCTTACCAGCCTTGCCCTTAATTACAACAGACGGGCAGGGGAAGCAAAGCTTTATGAGCTTGCCAGGGTATATATCCCCTCCGGTGATGAGGAAAAACTGCCGGATGAGCGCACCTTGCTTACTCTTGGCTTTTACGGCGGGGGAGACTTCTTCGATATGAAGGGCGTAGTTGAAAATGTAAAAGATACGCTTGGTATGGGTGCTAAGCTTACCTTTGCAGCACCGGACACAGATTACGGAAAAAATGCAGCAGGTGATATTCATGCATATCCTTTCCTTCATCCCGGACGCCAGGCAGTGTGCGTTTACGACGGGGTTCATATCGGTTATATAGGTCAGGTCCATCCTCTTGTATGCGAGGCTTATGACATATCTGCAGATGTTTATCTTGCGGTCATAGACCTTAACACACTTCAGGAGAAAGAGTTGGTATCCTTCGAGGAGAAATATACGGGCATAGCAAACTTCCCGGCAGTCACCAGGGATATAAGCCTTGTGGCTGATAAGACGGTTCCTGTTGCGGTTATCGAGGAGATTATAGAGACTGAGGCAGGAAAGCTTCTTGAAGATTGCAGTTTGTTTGATCTGTATGAGGGTGAGCAGATAGAGGACGGGAAGAGATCAGTCGCATATAATATACGGTTCAGATCGAAGGATAAGACCCTCAGCGACGATGATATTAATCCAATCATGGAGGGAATATTCGCCAGGCTGGCGGAGAAAGGATTTGAACTCAGGAAGTAATATTCCGTCGAGCTCCGGCAGGCTTACAAACCTTTTAAGTAATATTATGGATAAGATTACAAGAGATAAGAATTATACAAGTGTAAAGGATTACAGTTACAACCTCCCCCCTGAACTTATCGCCCAGGATCCCTTAAGTGACAGAAGCTCCAGCAGGCTGCTTCATATTGACAGGGAGACGGGGGAAGTGTCCCATCACATTTTCACTGATATCAAAGACTTTCTTAAAGCCGGAGACTGTCTGGTGATAAATGACACCAAAGTGATCCCGGCGCGCCTTATAGGTGCGAGAGAGGGGACCGGAGGAATGGTGGAACTGTTGTTACTGAAACGTCTTAACGACAGGAAGGATGAGTGGGAGGTTCTGGCGGGACCGGGGAAAAAAGCCCGCCCAGGCAATGTGATAGAGTTCGGGGGCGGAAAGCTGCGTGCAGAGGTGCTTGAGGTTCTCGAAGACGGAAACCGCATTGTGAGATTTTACTACGAAGGGATATTTGAGGAGATACTTGACGAACTGGGGGCTATGCCTCTTCCGCCGTATATAACCCACGAGCTTAAGGATAAAAGCAGATACCAGACGGTTTATGCAAAATATGAGGGCTCTGCGGCAGCGCCTACTGCCGGATTGCACTTTACGGAAGAACTCCTTAAAGAAATAGAGGCTTCCGGCGTAAATGTAGCGAGGGTAACTCTTCACGTGGGACTTGGTACATTCCGTCCGGTGAAAACCGAGGTTATAACTGACCATGTGATGCACTCCGAGAGATACATGATCCCAGAGGAAACAGCACAGATCATAAACGAAACAAAAAAAAACGGAGGACGTGTTATTTCCGTGGGAACCACAAGCACCCGCACACTGGAGAGCGCAGCGGACGAAAACGGCTTCGTATACCCCGGTGAGTCGGACACCTCCATATTCATTTACCCGGGCTATGAGTTTAAAGTGATCGACGGACTGATCACGAATTTCCATTTGCCCGAATCTACCCTGATAATGCTGGTATCTGCATTTACAGGAAGGGAAGAAACTCTGAAGGCGTATGAAGAGGCTGTTGAGAAGAGATACCGTTTTTTCAGTTTCGGAGACTCCATGATCATAATCTGACAAATATGTATTGTGTCGATCACATTAATGTACAATAAAAATAGTTATTTGACCCTTGGTAGATTTCATTTGCATTTATACAAAATATAAACTAAAATACTTTTATGATTATAAATAAGGTATAAATACAGTAAATATTTGTTTTTGGAGGCGGGGGAACCGCGATCGTAAAACTGTAAAGGAGTTTGTAATGAGCGATTATAAACAGAAGTATGAAGACTGGCTGAACGACCCGTGCATATCTGATGAGGACAAAGAAGAGCTCCGCTCTATCGCCGGCGACGATAAAGAGATAGAAGACAGGTTTTATAAAGATCTGGAGTTCGGAACAGGGGGCTTAAGGGGTATCATAGGAAACGGTACCAACAGGATAAATGTTTATACCATACGCAAAGCTACGCAGGGTCTGGCAAACTATATAAACAAAAAAGGCGGAGCTTCAAAGGGCGTGTCAATTGCTTACGATTCCCGGCGTTTTTCTGAAAAGTTCGCAAGGGAAGCAGCATCAGTCCTTAACGGAAACGGTATTAGAACCTATCTGTTTTCAACACTTACCGCAACTCCTGAACTTTCGTTTGCCGTGAGACAGACAGGCTCCATTGCAGGTATTGTGATCACTGCCAGTCACAATCCTCCTGAATATAACGGTTACAAAGTTTACTGGGAAGACGGTGCCCAGGTCACACCGCCTCATGATACGGAGATAATAGATGAGGTTGGTAAGATAGAGAGCCTTTGCGATATAAAACTTATGGACGAGACAAAAGCGAGAGTAAATGATCTCTTTCATATAATAGGCTATGAAATGGATGATAAATATATCGCAGCTATGCGTCGTGTAAGTCTTGACGACGGATTTATAGAAAGAATTGCTGATGATTTTAAAATAGTCTACACTCCTTTTAACGGTACGGGGAATGTCCCTGTACGCCGCATTCTGTCAGCGCTGGGATTCAAAAATGTTTATGTGGTAAGTGAGCAGGAATACCCTGATCCTGATTTTACAACTCTGGATTATCCGAATCCTGAAGATCCCAAAGCGTTTACACTGGCTCTGAAACTTGCTAAAGAAAAGAAAGCGGATGTGGTACTTGCTACAGACCCTGATGCAGACAGGCTCGGGATATATGTATTTGATAAAAATACCGGCGAATATGTACCGTTTACCGGAAATATGTCTGCAGTGATAATTGCTGAATATCTTCTTTCCGTGAGAAAACAGCGGGGACTTCTTCATCAGAAGGGGTCTGAAATAGAAAAAGAAAGCGGTCTTACGGGGATGGTCATCAGTACCATCGTATCCACTAATATGACCCGTGTAATGGCGGAAGATTATAATATAGAGTATAAAGAAGTCCTTACAGGTTTCAAATATATAGGCGAGCAGATCAAACTTTTTGAACAGAGAAAGAATTATTTCTACGAGTTTGGATTTGAGGAAAGTTACGGATGTCTTGCCGGAGTACATGCAAGGGATAAGGATGCTCCCATAGCGGTGATGCTTCTTTGTGAAGCGGCCGCCTATTATAAAGATAAAGGGATAACCCTTGTGGAGCAGATGGATAAAATTTATAAAAAATACGGCTATTATAAAGAAGAACAAAAATCCGTGACTATGAAAGGGGCTGACGGTGCAAGACAGATCTCTGCACTTATGGAAAATCTGAGGAAAGAACCGCCTTCGGATTTCGGAGACTATAATGTTTTAAAGATCAGGGATTACAAATGTAATAAAGTATATACTCCCGGATCGGATAAGACTTCGCTTACCGGTCTTCCGGCGTCAAATGTTCTGTATTTTGAACTCAGCGATGACGCCTGGGTATGTGCGAGACCCTCAGGTACAGAGCCTAAGATCAAGTTTTATATCGGGGTCAAGGGAAACAGTAAAGAAGATGCAGCGCAGCGCTTGGAAGACCTTAAGAAAAATCTCCTGGAAAGAGTCGGGCAGGGATAAATAGTAAAAAAATATCAGTCTGATAAAATAAAAGATCCGCCTTGATATGGGCTGAACAAAGTGTGTATGGTTTTTGTGTTCAGAACATATTAAGGCGGTTTTTACATTTCTGTCGTTTTTCTTTCAAAAAGGTATAACAGGGCTGACACATTATTAACACATATGAGGAGTATCTTTATTAACAGAAAAGGGATATGAATTAAAAAAATTCAGAAGAGAGGGTAAGACTATGCAAAACTTTGGTGATGATCACAAAAATAATTATAATGACAGGAATGGTAATGTGAACGAACGTTATTTCAAATACGGGGAAGACGAGGATATTCGAAAAACCCGGAGTCGTTACAATGCGTCAGATAACACGGTTTCCGGTTTCCGTAGCGTAAGAAAGAAAAAAAGCGCATGGGGAAAAGTTATCCCCATGGCTGCAGCTGCAGGAGCGATAGCCGGCGGAATATTTGTAGCCATAGCTGCAACAGGAAATCATTTTATTAGCACGGCACAGAACGATCATCTGGCGAGTGCAGTTACAGCGGAACAGTCCATACAGAGCGCTGATGGTATAGATAATGCCGCAACATATCAGAGCAATGCTACTAATACTTCAGGAATGGATGTAAAGAGTATAGCAAATTCCATGATGCCGTGTATGGTAGAGTTGAACGGAAAAAGTGTTTTCTCGCAGCAGACATTTTTCGGTACCCAGCAGTATCAGGCGGAGTCCAGCGGAACGGGTATCATAATAGGCAAGAGTGATAATGAGCTTCTGATACTTACAAATGCCCATGTTGTAGAGGATATAGATGACCTTCAGAGCATGTTCGCAGACGGCTCCACTGTAAATGCTGTTATTAAGGGTTCGGATGCTTCAGCCGATGTGGCTGTAGTTGCAGTCAGGCTGGATGAGATCAGTGAAGAAACCATGGATAATATAAGTATTGCAAGACTTGATGATACGGGAACGGCAGAACTGGGTGATCCTGTTGTTGCGATCGGTAACGCTCTTGGAGAGGGACAGTCTGTGACTGTTGGTTACATTAGTGCAGTGGACAGATCCATAACCGTGGATGGAATGACTTATGAAGGTCTTATAATGACTGATGCAGCTATTAATTCCGGTAACAGTGGCGGTGCCCTCATAAATTCGGAGGGTAAAGTTATAGGTATCAATTTTGCGAGCAGCTCTTATGAAGTGGAAAATATGGCTTATGCCATTCCTATTTCAAATGTAAAAGAGCTTATCGATTCCATGATGACACAGGAGACCAGGGAAGCTGTAAATGAAAATGAGGCGTCTTACCTTGGTATATCCGGGGTTGATATAACAGGAGAGATGCATCAGATGTACGGCTATCCCCAGGGATTGCTGCTCAGGACCGTAGAGAAGGGTTCTCCTGCGGACAACGCAGGACTCACCCAGTATGACATAATAACGTCATTTGACGGAAAGTCTGTAACCACTCTGACCGGACTTCAGAATGTAATGAAATTTTACAAAGCAGGTGAGACTGTGACTGTGGAATATTATCACATGGAGGATAACGATTACGTTATGAAGTCGACCGATGTGACGCTCGGATCGAGAAAATAATTAATACAAATTAATAATTGACATAAAAAAAAGTATGTGGTATATTAAAAAATGCGCTTTTATGCGATTTTTTGAACCCGCATACTTTTTTAATTTTAACATGATTTTTTAAAAATACAAGTATTGTTTTAGAATTTTCTGCCCGCATCGGAGGTTATTTATGGAAAAAAACAGGATACGTCCCCAAAAGTACGGAAATTCGTTGAGAATGAGCTTTTCAAAACAAAAAGAGGTTTTGGAAATGCCAAATCTCATAGAGATTCAGAAGAAATCCTATGAGTGGTTTTTGACGGAGGGTCTTAAGGAGGTATTTTCTGATATTTCACCTATAGAAGATCATGGTGAAAAGCTTAGCCTTGAGTTTATCGACTACAAGCTTTACAGGGAAGAAGTTAAATATTCCATAGAAGAATGTAAAGCAAGAGATGCTACGTATGCCGCGCCTCTCAAAGTTATGGCAAGGCTTACAAATAAAGAAAAGGGCGACATAATCGACTATGAGATATTCATGGGCGATATGCCCCTTATGACAGAAAACGGTACATTTGTGATAAATGGTGCCGAAAGAGTAATAGTAAGTCAGCTTGTCCGCTCACCGGGTATCTATTACGATATACAGAAAGATAAGTACGGAAAGATAAATCTGTTTTTTTGTCAGGTGATACCGAACAGAGGAGCATGGCTTGAGTATGAAACAGACGCAAATAACATATTTTATGTAAGGGTAGACAGGAATAAGAAGCTTCCGGTCACCGTTCTTTTGCGTACTTTCGGCCTGGGAACAAATGCTGAGATACTGGAGCTGTTCGGTGAAGAGCCTAAGCTCTTGGCAACAATGGAAAAGGATCCTTCGGGAACTGTAGAAGAAGGTATCCTGGAATTATACAAAAAGCTCCGTCCCGGCGAGCCTCTTGACGTTATAAATGCAAGAAGTCTTATAGAAAGCATGTTTCTTGATGCAAGACGTTATGATCTTGCACACGTGGGAAGATACAAATTTTCCAAAAAGCTCTCATTCAGAAATCGTGTGACCGGACATGTACTTGCTGAAGATGTCAAGGACAGGGACGGTAATGTTATCATGAAAGCCGGGGAAACCTTTACAAGGGAAAGTGCGGATACTGTTCAGAACAAGGCGGTGCCCGTGGTGATCGTAGAGGTAGAGCTAAAAGACTCGGATAATAATGTTTTTAAGAAAAGGGTAAATGTTGTATCAAACCTTATGGTAGATATCGAGGAGTGGATGGATATCACACCGGAAGAAAAAAAAGAAGCCGGTATAAGGGAAAAGGTATACTACCCTGTTCTTGAGCAGCTTATGAGTGAGTATACTGACAGAGAAGAGCTTTTGGAGGCTCTTGCGAAATATAATGATGCGCTTATTCCTAAGCATATAACTGTTCACGATATATATGCATCGGTTAATTATAACCTTCATCTTGAGTACGGAATAGGTAACAGCGATGATATCGATCACCTGGGTAACCGTCGTATAAGAGCAGTAGGAGAACTCCTGCAGAACCAGTTCAGAGTGGGTATAACCCGTATGGAGCGTGTGGTAAAGGAGAGGATGTCATCCCAGGATATTAACACTATAACCCCCCAGGGATTGGTAAATATAAAACCTGTTTCAGCTGTTATAAAGGAATTCTTCGGCAGTTCCCAGCTTTCGCAGTTTATGGATCAGAACAATCCCCTTGGTGAGCTTACCCACAAGAGAAGACTTTCGGCACTGGGGCCGGGAGGTCTTTCGAGAGATCGCGCAGGTTTCGAGGTGCGAGATGTTCACTACACTCATTATGGGCGTATGTGTCCCATAGAGACACCTGAAGGTCCGAACATCGGTCTTATCAATTCACTTGCTTCTTACGCGCGTATTAACAAATACGGTTTCATCGAGACACCTTACCGTATTGTTGACAAGACAGACCCTGATAATCCCAGGGTTACTGATGATGTAAGATATCTTACTGCTGACGAAGAGGATGATTATTATATCGCGCAGGCGAATGCTCCCATTGATGAGGACGGACATTTTATCGGTAATACTGTAGCAGGTCGTCATGAAGAGGAAACTGCTACGTTTGATAAAAGGATCATAGACCTTATGGATGTGTCGCCTAAGATGGTATTTTCTGTTGCAACATCCATGATCCCTTTCCTTCAGAATGATGATGCGAACCGTGCTCTTATGGGATCGAACATGCAGCGACAGGCTGTTCCCCTTCTTACAACTGAAGCGCCTGTTATCGGAACAGGTATGGAACACAAAGCTGCCATTGACTCAGGTGTATGCCTTATCGCACAGGAAGACGGATTGGTCATAGGATCGGAATCCGAAAAGATAACCGTAAAAGAGGAAGACGGAAATATCCGTGAATATAAGCTTTCGAAATTCATGCGAAGCAACCAGAGCAACTGCTATAACCAGAGACCGCTGGTTGTGAAGGGTGATAACGTCAAAAAGGGAGAGATAATAGCTGACGGTGCGTCCACGAGCAACGGAGAGATCGCTCTCGGAAAGAATCCCCTCATAGGATTCATGACATGGGAAGGTTATAACTACGAGGATGCTGTACTTCTCAGTGAAAGACTGGTCAAGGATGATGTGTATACATCAGTACATATAGAGGAATATACCACAGAAGCCAGGGATACTAAACTGGGACCTGAAGAGATCACCAGGGATATTCCCAATATAAACGAAGAAGCTCTTAAGGATATCGATGAAGACGGTATCGTTCGGATAGGTGCAGAAGTGCGTTCCGGAGATATCCTTGTCGGCAAGGTTACTCCCAAGGGAGAGACTGAACTTACTGCTGAGGAGAGACTCCTTCGTGCGATCCTGGGACAAAAAGCAAGGGAGGTCAGGGATACTTCCCTTAAGCTCCCTCATGGTGCATACGGTACCGTTGTAAATGTAAAGAGATTTACAAGAGATGACGGAGATGAGCTCCAGCCCGGAGTTAATCAGTCAGTACGTATATACATAGCCCAGAAGAGAAAGATCTCTGTGGGTGATAAAATGGCCGGACGTCATGGTAATAAGGGTGTTGTCTCAAGGGTGCTCCCTGTTGAAGACATGCCTTTCCTTCCCAACGGACGTCCGCTTGATATCGTGCTCAACCCTCTCGGCGTGCCTTCCCGAATGAATATCGGACAGGTGCTTGAGATACATTTAAGTCTTGCGGCAAAAGTCCTCGGATTTAACATTGCAACTCCTGTATTTGACGGTGCGGTAGAGAGCGATATCATGGATATCCTGGAACTGGCCAACGACTATGCAAATCTTGAATGGGAAGAATTCGAACTGAAACATAAAGATGAATTAGATCCCGGGGTTTTTGAGTATCTTGATAAGAATAAGGCCCACAGAGAGGAATGGAAAGGTGTTCCCATCGCCCGTGACGGAAGGGTAAGACTTCGCGACGGACGTACAGGTGAGTATTTTGATCATCCTGTTACCATTGGATTTATGCACTACCTTAAGCTTCATCATCTTGTTGATGATAAGATACATGCAAGATCTACAGGACCTTATTCCCTTGTAACCCAGCAGCCTCTCGGCGGAAAGGCGCAGTTTGGCGGACAGCGTTTCGGAGAGATGGAGGTATGGGCGCTCGAGGCTTACGGAGCTGCTTATACACTTCAGGAAATACTTACTGTTAAATCCGATGATGTAGTCGGAAGGGTCAGGACATACGAGGCTATCATAAAAGGCGAGAATATACCCGAACCGGGCATTCCCGAATCATTCAAGGTGCTGCTCAAGGAGCTTCAGTCTCTTGCATTGGATGTTAAGGTTCTTGACAATAATGATGAAGAGATCAAACTCCTCGATAATTCAGAGTATGAGATGACAGACTTTAAGCAGGCGCTTGAAGAAGGCGGAAAATACAGAAGGTCAGACAGGGATACAGAGTCAGAATACAGAAGGCGTGGCGGCATGTCTGTCGGCACCCTTAATATGGATGGCGGTATCGATTCCGAAACAGACAGTGAACCTGATGAAGAACAGTATTCGCACGAAGACGATTACGGCGACGGCAATTCAGATGATCAGTAAGAAAAGGGAGGAATAGTTATATGTCAGAAGATATCAAAACGTCCGTAAAGACAAAAAAGGGCATTAGATTTGATAAGATCCAGATCAAACTGGCTTCCCCGGACAGCATATTAAGCTGGTCACACGGCGAAGTTACAAAGCCGGAAACGATCAACTACAGAACCCTCAAGCCTGAAAATGACGGTCTTTTCTGTGAGAAGATATTCGGACCCAGTAAAGACTGGGAGTGTCATTGCGGTAAATACAAAAAAATTAAGGATAAGGGTATCATCTGTGACAAATGCGGTGTAGAAGTCACAAAGAAGGCTGTCCGCAGGGATCGTATGGGGCATATCCATCTTGCAGCTCCCGTATCCCATATTTGGTATTTCAAGGGCAGTAACAGCAGTATGGACCTTATCCTCGATATAGCTGTTAAAAATCTTGAGAAGATAATTTATTTCTCGGCTTATATTGTTCTTGATCCGGGAGACACGGATATACCTTACAAAAAGGTACTTACCGAAAATGAATACAGAGAATACTATGACCGCTACGGAAATGCATTCAAGGTAGGTATGGGAGCAGAAGCGATATACGAACTTCTTAAGAATGTAGATCTTGAGAAAGAGGTTGCGATACTACGTGAGGAAATGGAAACTGCAGCCACTCAGAAAGCCACGAAGCTGATCAAGCGTATAGAGGCTATGGAAGCCTTTATCAAGGCAGGTACAAAGCCCGAGTGGATGATACTTACTGAAGTACCGGTAATTCCTCCTGAACTCAGACCCATGGTCCAGCTTGATGGCGGAAGATTTGCCACATCAGATCTGAATGACCTTTACAGAAGGATCATTAACAGAAATAACCGTCTTGCCAGGCTTATGGAAATACATTCTCCTGAGATCATCATAAGAAATGAGAAGCGTATGCTGCAGGAGGCGGTAGATGCTCTCATAGATAACGGAAGAAGGACGGGACGTCCTGTTATGGGAGCCGGAAACAGGGCTCTTAAGTCTCTTTCCGATATGCTCAAGGGTAAGCAGGGAAGATTCCGTCAGAATCTTTTGGGTAAGCGTGTGGATTATTCCGGACGATCTGTTATCGTGGTAGGTCCCGAACTTAAGATTTACCAGTGCGGTCTTCCTAAAGAGATGGCTATAGAGCTGTTTAAGCCCTTTGTTATGAGGGAACTTGTCAGAAGACGTCTTGGCACGCCGCCTATTGAAAACATAAAGCAGGCTAAAAAAGCAGTAGAGCAGCTCAAAGATTTTGTCTGGGATGTTTTGGATGATGTTATCAAAGAGCATCCCGTAATGCTGAACAGAGCACCCACTCTTCACAGACTGGGTATTCAGGCGTTCGAGCCTGTGCTTGTAGAAGGAAAGGCCATAAAGCTCCATCCTTTGGTATGTACGGCATTTAACGCCGATTTCGACGGCGACCAGATGGCCGTACATCTGCCGCTTTCAGTGGAAGCCCAGGCAGAGTGTCGTTTTATACTGCTCTCTCCCAATAACCTCCTTAAGCCTTCCGACGGTGGTCCTGTGGCAGTGCCGTCACAGGATATGGTCCTCGGTATTTATTATCTTACCCAGGAAAGACCCGGAGCTAGGGGAGAAGGTAAGACCTTCAGGAATATAAACGAAGCTGTCATGGCTTATGAAAACGGTATAATAACACTTCACTCCAAGATCCGTGTCAGATTTGCAAAGAAAGATGAAAACGGAAATATTGAGCATGGTCATGCAGACACTACTCTGGGCAGATGTCTCTTTAATGAGATACTTCCCCAGGATCTGGGATATGTAGACAGAAGTGATCCGGCTAACAGATTTAAGCCGGAGGTAGATTTTCACGTAGGAAAAAAAGGTCTGAAGGATATACTTCAAAGAGTTATAAATGTTCACGGCACAACTAAAACTGCAGAGGTGCTTGATGATATAAAAGCCATCGGTTATAAATATTCTACAAAAGCCGCCATGACGGTATCAGTATCGGAAATGACCGTGCCGGAGATAAAGCCTCAGCTCATAGCAGAGACGGAACAAAAGGTAGATGATATAAACCGTAAGTATTCCAGAGGTCTTCTTACTGAAGAAGAGCGTTACAAAAATGTTATTGATCTTTGGGATGAAACGGATTCCGTGCTTAAGAAAGCACTGTTTTCCGGGCTTGGTAAATATAACAACATCTTCATGATGGC
>CACZTF010000014.1 GCA_902784025.1 uncultured Lachnospiraceae bacterium | reverse complement strand
TCTCGGAATCACTGCAGGCTTCGCAGCAGGTATGACAGCTATCTCTGTTCTTATCACACGTATCTTTACGAAGCTTCGTGTTGAGCCTGAAGCAGAGGTTATCGGTCTTGACGTTGCAGAGCATAATGAAGATGCATACCCTGCATTCGAATATCATAAGGAAGATTAATTCAGATCAAATATCCGTTTTATGATATGAATAAAAAAACTGCGGAACATACTTCCGCAGTTTTTTTGATGTCAGGATCTGTATCTTGTGCAGCTTTTACAGTAAAGAAAAAAGCCGGAGATCCTCTCTCCGGCTGATCTGTTAAAATTTAATATCTGCTTATCTTTTCTCTCCGCAGATCTCACAGATATGACACTCTGTTACCTCTTCATCATAAGCTTCAGCATCAACAACCTCCCGGTCCTCAAGCACCCCGAAAGCAGGACCGATCAGTGCAGAAGCGGCATATATTTCACGATCAAAAAGATCATGAACAAACTCATCGTAATCGTCTAACTCACCGGGAGCAAAAATATATGTCTCACCGGTAAGCACATTGTGTATTTCCATAGTTCCGGCTGTCTCCGCACCTTCAGATGAAACTAATTCACTATTCTCATATGTATCTATGGTTCCGTGTTTAAAAACGTTACAGATCGTATTTCCTTCTTCATCCTCATATGAGAACGACTTATTGTTGTCATATATACTCACGCAAACCTCTTCTGTATGGGTTACGGCATCATGATGGATCATTTTCGTAACAGGAGTCCACTCATGCTCGTGAGTATCATTCTCTTCAACAGACTCACCTGACTCCCTTATATCCGTATCCCCTTTGGCTCCGTCAGATGAAACCTCTTTTACTTCTGATAACTCTGCAGCCGCTTCACTGATCCCGACTGTGTTCCCGGAATCTTCCTTATTATCTTCATAAGCAGTTGTCTGCACACTATATGATCCATTATCAGGAATTACTTCCGGGCTTTCACTTGCCTCTTCTGCCACATCTCCTGACAGATCAGTCTCTTCATCAACAACTGACTGCTTATCACTTTCTGCTGCATCCTCCGCATTATCTTCAGAGCGGACAGCAACATTTGCTACTGCTGAAACTATAGAAGACTGATCACAGCAGCCTTTATCTTTTTCCAACGGGTTTTTAATCCCGAAGATCTTTGTATCTTTTGCTCCGGTCTCAGACAGAAGGGCATCAAATAAACTTCCTTCCCTGTCTACACTGTCCTTAACGGAAGCCGATAAACTAACCCCGTCATTCGCCGTTACAGCAGTAACGCAGCCTGCTGCCAGACTTGCAATCATGATCATTGGTATGAACCTGGTCTTTTTCATTTAAGACTCCTTTGAATAATATATCAGTCAATAAACACTTAGTTTTCAGTGACATTACTACTCTCAGACTCTTGCACGATCTATCTTGTACCAACTTAGTCCGACTAATTCAGAATTATATACTATACTATTTAAAATGTAAAGATTTCTTTTGTATTTTTCACATTTTCAAAGCATTTTTACGGTCTTTATCGGAAAAACTCCCGGCAAAGCCGGTATCCATACGACTTACAGGCTGTTTTTATATGAATAATCCCATTTAGATTATTATAAAATAAATTATAATAATTTAAATTATAATAATGTTCGGCAGGTGATCATATATGCAAAAATTTATAGACCGTAACGAGTATTACATGATTTTTTCTGTGTCAGGGTATACTGAAAAACTTAAAGAGATCGCAAGCAAAAGAAAAGATGTGGTTTTGGGGTGACTGCAGTTACAGATTAATATAGTTAGAATGACATTTAATATTTACTTCAAAGCCTTTGAAGTTCATTTGAAGTTGCTTTGAAGTTGACATTGAAGTTGCTTTGAAGTTGAAGTTGTATTGAAGTTGACGTTGAAGCTTCTACAAGTTCTGATTTCACCTCTATGGCGACAACAAGACTTCCGCTCTGTGTAACAAAATCCATTTCACTGTCAGAATTGTCAGGATGAAAATAAATATGATAAATTATAAAAAACACACCGTGTATACTTAAAGAGTTGCATAAGTTTACACGGCATATCCCTGTTTTTACCTGTCTTTGCCTGTGGTCATACGGGACGTTTATAGTTTCTTCGCATATCTGTTTATCAAATAGTTACTTAATAATACTTGCCCCGAGTTCTCTGCTCTTTATCCTGCGGAATATAATATCCCGGTTTTCACTCTGATCATCTCTGCGTCCGAATAATGATTGCTGTTAGAGCAGAATGTTCCCTGGTATCAGACAAATGTTATTTAATTGTTTTTCTTATCTTCTGAAGTTATTGTACATTGTATTGATCCCGGTGTCTATCAACCTGTGGTTGAATATACCAATACCATCATAATAATAATAAATAATTTATTTTTTATCTTTTAACAGCCCACCCCTTACTGTCCGCTGTATAGTTTTTACCTTTGTAAGTAAAGTTTTTATTTGTGACTAACCACCCGTTATTCCCGAAATATGAATAATGCTTTGCTGCTTTACCATCGGGGTTATCAGATGTTCCCATTTTCTGTAATCCG
>CACZTF010000013.1 GCA_902784025.1 uncultured Lachnospiraceae bacterium | reverse complement strand
TTTCTTTTCCGTCTCTACTTCACTTTCCTCTTCTTGATCCTTCTTATCTTTCTCTTCTTCCTTCTCCTTCTCTTTGTCTACCTTCTCTTTTTCTTTATCTTCCTTCTCTTTCTCTTTGTCTTTCTTTTCTTTCTCTTTATTCTTCTTCTCTTTCTCTTCGCGCTCTTTCTTTTCTTTTTCTTCCTTTTCTTTACGCTTCTTCTCTTCCTCGTTTTTCTTTTGGCTTTCCTTATCCTTTTCTTTATCTTTATCTTCTTTCTCTTTAAGCTGCTCGTCACCAGCTGTCAGATTCTCTTCTGTCGCCAGATTCTCTTCAGCTGACGCATTTTCCTCTTCCGGGTCAAACCCATTTTTTCTATCTAAACCGTAAAGTATAGCCGATGCCCTTCTTTTAATTTCGAGAGCTTTCTTCGGCATTTCATTCTGCTCCTCTAACTCTCGCCTAATGTCTACTACATCTTTTGTAAATCCAATATTTTTTCCCAGAGTTCTGTACAGACTGGAAATGATACGTTCTGATTGCTTGGACATTTCCGCCAGCACAACAGGCTGTTCGCTGATTTTTTCACGATACTCTATCATATTATTTGGATCCATCTCTATCTCTCTGGATGCAATCTCATTAAATTCAAGAGAAAGATTTTTAAGATCAAACAGAGCATCATGAGCTTCCTGGACACTCTTCTTATCAAGCCCCAGTTCATCAATCCTATCCAGATAGACCATGATAGGATCATCAAGCCTTTCCATCTTGTATGACTTTACTATGCTTATGTCTTTATTTATAAGATTCTTTTTTTCATCCTTTGGCTTGGTTTCTTTCTCCTGTGCCTTAATTTTCTTGTAAAGATCGTAAAAAAACTTTACGCGTCCCTCAGTTTTTTCTTGGCTAAGTTCCTTTGCCTGCTCCTCAGTAATTTTCTTCGCAGCCATCCAGGCCTTTATCCCTATACCATTATCATCAGCCGCATTAGCCAAAATTTTCTTTAATAATTCATTCTCCTCATAATCCGAAATCTTAACAGGATATTTCAGATAGTCCTCTTCTCCTACGTATCCGCGCAAAAAGAGATCAAGCTCAAACTTTTCCCTTTCCTCCTCCGGCATCTGCTCATACTGAATTTCATTAAGTTCAGACACCTTTTTATATTCTTCTTCTTTTTCCTTCATGGTTAAGCCGCGCTTTTTCAATATCTGCTCCTGCTTATCCAGGGGAAGGGTTACTATCATTTTTAGTTCCAGCGCACTGAGTTTTCCCTTCTTTTTTTCCAGGCTTGAAGCGGCTTTTTTCATCATTTCGCTTCTGTTTTTCCTGACTTGTTTTGCTCTTTCGCTTAGTTCTCTATCCCCAGATTCTGTCTGATTAATTATAAATTCCTTGTCATCATCATCCCATTCACTGAATTTATACTCACGCATGAGAAACTTTGCTTCCATTATGATTTCATCTATCAGATCAGCTTCCTCAAGCGTTTTAATATTAATTAACTCATCGTCCGTAAGTCCCTCTCCAGCGATTTCTTTTTTCATCATGGCCTTTATTTCGGGATCATTAATAACATCTGCGTGATTTCCTATAGATACAGGCAGGCTCACTACCGCTCCCAGCTCCGGTGCAATGCCATCAGACCAGTCGATCAGTGACATAGCCATATTACGTATCCATACCTTACGGCAGGCTTTATCTACTTCAGCCTTGTATGCAGCCTCTTTTCGTTCCTGCTCCAGCTGCTTATTGCTCTTTTTTAATTCTTCTTTCTGAAGATTTTTTTCTTCCTGACCCTGTTTCTGTTCAATTTTGTTAGTATTTATGACCTGCTGCTGCTCTTTCTCTTTCTTTAAATCCATAATCCCGGTTCTCCTTATTATCAATTACCGAAAGTAACTGCTCAGAACATCTACAACAACTGTAACTATTCAGACTTCCAATGACCAAAATCCGGCGCATCAAACGCCGAAACTAAAAGTGTTTTGTCGCTTGCTATAGTTTCAGGCTGTATCTGTATTTTTCATCAAACTCTCCATTAGGCAAAAGCTTCTTGGCCAGCTTTACAGACTCATCATTTATCGCTTCAAATACTATATTTGCATCATCGCTGTATCTCTTCTCAGCCCGCACCCAGCTTTCCTTTACCAGAGAAACAGCAGCTTTTATACTGTCCTTTTTTACGTAAAGATATTCTATCTTCAGATTTTCATCGTCCCGGCCTATCAGGAGCATTGCCCTGACATCCGCAGCCGATCTATTTGAAAATAAACAGAGGCTCAGTTCCGGATCATAGTCCATTTCAATATTGGTCCTGTCTGTCGGCACCCCGAACTCCTCGTGCAGTACTTTTGAAACCCTAAGTGAATCGGCATGTGTTAACTCACCAACGCTTATAGTAGGCACGTCTTCTGTATCTGTATCCTCCATAGCCCTTTTTATTTCCCCTAATTTTCCTTTAACTTCTATATATTCATAGTTTTTTTCGTACCCCTGCTTCTCAAGGTAAGAAATCAGTGCAACATTGTCAGTTGCGGCAACATCTATGCTCAGCACCCTTCCTGTCAACTCTGAAAAGTTCATCAGAACCTCGAAGAAAAGCAGATACAGGCTGTCGTTTTCACTTCCGGTAAAACTCTTATACTCCAGCACCCTTATCCTTCCGTTTTTCAGAGTAAAGGCAAAGAGTGCCTTCACTTCTTTGTCATCATCTATCGCAGCCAAAGCCTCCGCCCTGGCTGAAATAAGCTGGTGAAAAACCGGCTGACTCCACAGCTTCATGCTATCATTAACCTGTGACCACTTCATGTGTATGACTTTCATAAGACTCTCACCTCTCTTATAGCAAACGCCAAAACATTATTGTTTTGGTGTTTGCTGCGTCGGATCGCTTACTATAGACATTATAAATTCTTGAGCGTACCGAATTGCGAACTTTTTAAAACTATTGTAATTATAACAAAAATATGGGGATTTCACGGGGAATTGGCCGCTTATTGTCATCGGGCAGGGAAAAACCCTGCCCGATGATGCGTTGGGCATCAAATGAGCGCTCGTGTAAGCACGGCGCTCATACGAAAAAAAGCTATCCGGGCGGCGGTTCATGCAAGCATGACCTTCTTCCGGATAGCTTTTTTTCTTGCGACCATGTAAACATGGTCGCATTTGATGCCTTTATCGCACAAAATAATGCCCCGGCATCTGCCAGGGCATTAAGGTGAGGGGGAGATAGTATTGTGTGTCTTACACACTATCTATATGCTCATATTATCACACAAAAATAGAAAAAATAGTGTATTTTTTGAAGAACTTTTTTAAATTTTTTTGGTAACTATTCCTTTACTTTTACCCTTTGAATCCGTTAGGATTCATCTGCTGCCAACGCCAGCTGTCTGCACACATCTCAAGTATGCCATTTTCAGCCTTCCAGCCCAGCTCACGTTCTGCCTTTGAAGCATCGGCGTAGTTTGCCGCTATATCACCGGAGCGTCTGGGATCTATCTGATAAGGAATCTTAACTCCTGTGGCTTTTTCGAAATTT
>CACZTF010000012.1 GCA_902784025.1 uncultured Lachnospiraceae bacterium | reverse complement strand
TGGCGACCTCACTTTTTCTTAATTTTGATTTATTTTTGGCCATATTTATACACTCCATTGCCGGTATACTGATCAAATAAGCACATCCGTTTCAGGATCTGATGAAGCTTTTAAGCGTAGATGAGTAGGCTTTGCCCATCCATATTGTAACATATATGCACCTTTATAAAGATTCAGCGAACCCGGTTTCCCGTCAAGGTATTCAAAATAGTCACATTTGATCTTTTCTCTTTTTATTCCCAGCCTTCCCCAGCTTTTGATCAGGATATCTTCGGCACCGATTTCTGCCAGGGTTTTTTCAAGATTTTTTTTTGCGACCCGCAGGTAAGAGTCGGCATTATTGTAAAATACAGTGTTCTTTATATCGGCTGAATCACAAAGTGCTCCTGCCTTATCTACCAGATAAGCCAAAAGTTCTTTTGCGCGTTTTGTAAAAGCAGCAACCGGCTCACCCTTATAAAAAATTTCAAATTCCCCAAAACACCTTATGTAGATTTTTTCTTCAGTGATTCTCTGTATCGTGTTATGCCGGAGAAAAGATAAGGCGTGTTCGATCTTTTCTTTTGTTATGGGTTTCATCAGATAGTCGCTGGCACCAATATCAAAGGCTTGTGTTGCATAGCTGCTGTATCCTGTGCAAAAGATAATATCACATTCGGGGTATAGGAATTTTATCCTTTTTGCCAGTTCTATCCCGTTCATATCGCCGAGTTCAATATCCAGAAAAGCCATATCCGTTTTTCTCTCCTGTATTGAGGCAAGAGCATCGTCGGGATCATCAAAGGCCAAGATATCCGCATCCGGCAGGGCTTCCTGGACACGCTTGGTAAGATGCTTAAGCAACGTATATTCATCTTCTACGGTAATTATCCTCATAGTCGGTTTTCCTTTTCGGCAGTTTAATGGTTACGGTCGTACTTTCTCCCGGTCTGCTTTCTATGTACAAACGTCCGTTAGATATTTCTCTGATCCTGAAGCGTGCATTTTCTATGCCCACATGCTGTTTTCCGTCATTGACCGATTTAGAAGGATCAAATCCCACGCCGTCATCGGAGACGGTGACAGTGTAAAAAAGATCATCTTCAAAAGAAATGATCTTAACCGTTCCACCGGACCTGGTCTTGCAGATGCCGTGTTTTACGGCATTTTCAACAAGAGGCTGGACGGACAGGGCAGGAACATAAAAGTCAGTGCATTTTATATCATATTCAACCTTTAACTTATTAGGAAACCGGAGCTGTTCCAGCCATACATAAGTTTTTATATGATTTAATTCTTCTGCAAATGTAACCGGCTTATCTTTACCTGCAAAATCAATATTCTCACGCAGATAATCTGAAAATGTGTTAGCAGCCTCTGCAGCAAGTTTCGGATCTTCGTCACAAAGAGCAGCGATCACCGACAGGGAATTATAAACAAAATGTGGCTGTATCTGGGAGATCGTGGCTGCAAACTGCAGTTTTATCTGTTCCTTTTCGTGCTTTATTATATCATTTTCCAGTTCAATATGTATGTTAAAGAAAATAATATACAGGGTCAATATCATTGCAACATGCTCTATGGAAGTCAGAAATATTTCCCATCCCAAAACATAGTGGAGCAGATTTATGATCGCAATAAAAGCGGGAACCGTAAGAAAGCTTGCGAATGATAGTTTTTTCTTCAGGTCCATTCCGGAAATAATTGTTGCTATACCCATGATCGTAATGCATAAGCAGTTCATTACAAAACTGGTATAGTCAACAACATTGTAATCCCATACCCCTTGTTTTGTGATGGTAAAAGTGACAGGTACAAAAAGATTGATGATCACAATTGTTATGTATACAACAGTTGCAGCAGTTAATAATATCGTGACGGGGCGTGTCTTTTTTGATCTTTTAAGGAACTGCTTTTGATAATACCACAGAGCAAGATAGAAGGTTCCGGCAAAAGCATATGCCAGAGTCGTAAACATAGTTATAAGAATGACCCTGTCAGGAAGTTTATACATACTGTTTGCGACAGATGAAAAAAAGACGGAAGTAAAGACCAGGGTAAGCAGCAGCTTAAACGCCTGTGTCGGCTTCTTGATATTTCCGGTTCCCGAAAAGGAGAATCCGAACAGCAGGGTAAGAAAAACAAGACCGATAATATCTATGAGAGTATTGGAAAATGCATAAATATCCCGGGGTATGTTATTAGTAAAGGCAGCTGTTATAACGATCAAAATGGCGAAACACATGCTCCCCAGAATAACAAAATAGGATGATCTGCTGATTTTCTTTGCAAAGCCTTGTCTTTTATCCATTTGCGATTCCCATGCCCGTTTTAAGGCATTTTATCATATATAAAAAAGTCTTTCTACTCATTTTAATCAGGTTAAGAAAAAGTGTTAACATACAGATGATCGTGAAACGATGTGTATATAGCTATATGTAAATCGAGTAATTGTAATATATATAAAATAAATTATTATTTAAAAGGTGCAATATGTGAAAAGAAAACTAATCGCTAAGATTATCAAATGGATGGAAGACAGTGCAGGAAAAAGCCTTATCTGAAAATATGTCAGGTAAGGCTTTTACTTATTGGTAAAGAAGTATGTT
>CACZTF010000011.1 GCA_902784025.1 uncultured Lachnospiraceae bacterium | reverse complement strand
TGACGCACCCGCCCTGTCAGACTTTCCACAAAAGCAGAGTTTCCGTCTCATTAGAATATATCATTTTATTTTTATTGTCAATAATTATCGGAAAGGTTATAATCATAAAAAAATATTGATCAGGAGAAAACTCATTATGAATATAGGTCTCAAAGGTAACGCGGAAATGACAGTAACCGAACAGTTCAGCGCAAAGACGCTTGGAAGCGGAACTATGGATGTGCTTGGCACTCCCGGTCTTGCTGCACTTGCGGAAAAATGCGCCTGGGAAAGTGTTGCCCCCTTTCTCGAGGAAGGACAGGGCACAGTTGGTATACGTATGGATCTGAAACATATGTCAGCCACTCCCGTAGGCAAAAATGTATGGTGCGAAAGCGAACTTACCGAGATCGCCGACAGACGTCTCCTGTTCAAGTTCAGAGCATTTGACGATGCCGGCATCATAGGCGAAGGCTGCCATGAGCGTTTTATCGTAACCAAGGAAAAGTTTCTTGAAAAGACCCATGATAAATATGCAAAGGCATAAAACATAAGCACGCTGACAGCCCATTTTTATTCTATAAATAAACCTCCCTTATTGATCGGTTTGAGTAAAAAAAACATATTGTTGAATTTAAAAAAATAGCTTACAATAAGTATATATATATCAGATCGGAGGGATAAACATCGTGTCAGAAAAACAAACAGGATATCCATCAATTGACAAGCCTTGGCTAAAGTATTTCAAAGAAGAAGATCTGAAAGACCCCATGCCGGAATGCACTGTTTATGAAAGTATTTACGGCAATAATAAGGATCATTCGAAAAACATTGCTTTAAACTATTTTGGACACAAGATCAGCTTTGAGAAGATGTTTTCATTTGTTGATAAATGTACAAGGTCACTTAGAAAGATCGGAATAAAGAGAGGCGACTGTGTTACATTGTGTACAGCCGGAGTTCCTGAGGCGATATATATTGTTTTGGCGTGCAGCCGTATCGGCGCTATCGCTAACTTTATAAACCCTCTTTTTTCCAAGGAACAGATCAGGGACAGGATAAATGAAACTAACGCTGACTGGATATTTATCCTGGATGAAATATACGAATATATCGAGGATTCAATTCCCGAACTCTGCGTAAGCAATGTTGTCATCATACCTGTGACCAATTCCGTACCTGCTATCGCTTCAAAGCTTCTGTATATGAAGAGCAAGGCGCGAAAGCTATTAAAGACAGTACACAATAAAACTATCTTTTCTTATAATGACTTCGCAGATATGGGTGCATCTTTCACCGGTGAACTTGATTCTCCCTATGAAAAAGACACCCCTGTCGTTATGGTCTATTCTTCCGGTTCTACAGGTGCTTCAAAAGGCATACAGCTGACCAATGACGGAATAAATGCCATAATCCACAATCACAAAAGAGATGTATTCTACGGAAGACGTTCGGATACATTTTTGTCCATGATACCCGTTTGGTTTTCCACCGGTATCGTACTGTCAGTGTTAATGCCTCTGGCTCACGGTGTCTGTGTGATCCCCGAGCCGCAGTTCAACAAAGAAACATTTGCAAAGGATCTGAAAAAATATAAGCCCACTGCCGCCCTTACGGCAACCAGTCTGTGGATATACGTCTGTACAGCAGAAGAAACAAAGGATATCGATCTGTCAAATATGATCTATCCTGCCACCGGCGGTGAAAAGATCTCCAAAAAAGACGAGGTCATGATAAATGAGTTCTTTCATTCACACGGCTGTAAAGTGGATCTTATTAAAGGCTACGGAATGTGCGAGCTGGGAAGTGAAGTAACCGGAACGATAGAGGCTGAAGGATATAAAACAAAGCTGGGAAGTGCCGGATATCCCATACTAAATTCCATTGTCAGCACATTTGACCCTGTGACCAACGAAGAATTAAAATACGGCGAGCACGGAGAGATACGTGTCTGCTCACCCTCCCACATGAAGGGCTATTACAAAAATCCCGATGCTACTTCAAAGTATTTTTGGACAGATGAAAAAGGTATCACCTGGGGATGCACCGGCGATATAGGTTATGTAGACGAGGACGGCGAGGTCTTCGTACTGGGAAGAGCCACAGATTCATTTATACGGGAAAACGGAGAAACTGTCTACCTGTTCGATATTGAAGACGAGATCATTGAAGAAGAAACCATCAACCAGTGCAAGGTCGTTGACATAAAAGAAGACGGTAAAACCAAGCTTGTGGCACATCTGGTCTTTAAAAGCGGAACGAGCGATACCATGTCCATTATCAAGAAAGTTGATGACCTTTTAAGAAACAAGCTTCCCGAATACATGGTACCGGATCATTACAAGATCCGCGAGGCAATGCCCGTACATCCAAATGGCAAGAGAGATTCAGAATCCTTAAGAAATGACAGAGAGGATCTTCTCACAATATAAAAAAAATGCCCTGTTATCAGCCTTCAGTTACTCGATGGTAATTCCGTTGTCATCAAGTCCTGATCCGGTATCAGAGGCATTTTTTTATTTATTTAGCGTTCAGCAATCCCTGTAACTCCTGATAATCTATACTTACAATAGCAGATTTTTCTACTTCTTCAGGCACCTTTATCTCATCATTAGAGTTAAAGCTGTTAAACAGGATGGTTGCATCTATATTATCTATACCAAAGGTCAGGGCATTTTCATCAGACACACCCTCAACCTCCGGTATCTTCAGCTCTATGACATAAGGCTCTCTTGTGTCCTTTTCAAAATACATACGGACATCGGCATCTATTTTAGACAGATCCGGACGCGGCATCCCCGGAAGCCCCGGAACGTTAAAGCCCAGTCCGTCAGTGATAGCACTCAGATACTCGCCCTTAAGGACACCTTCTATAACATAGCACTCTTTGCCCTCTTTTGACTCGGTTCCGTCCTTAAGGGTCAACCCTGCCAGACTGTCATTTGCCGCACCATATAATCCGATAAGATCTGCGAGAGATAAACGACTGAAAGCAGCATCGTTCTCAGACCCGTTATCACTCTTAATATCCTTGGGATCTTCAACAACGATCCATCCGGTGTCTCCCGTCAAAGAATTATTTTGCCTGATATATGTATAGCGGGTGTTATCCTTTTCCAAAGAATAGGTTTCTATATCCAGAGAACCTTTCTCACCTATAAGTTCAAACGTAATATTTCCATCGGCGTGAGACGCATTATCCGCTTTAGCCGATTTCACATTCAGGTCAGTAACAGCATCCACACCAAGGCTTATTCCTGCCATCTCTGCCTTGGCAGTCATTTTTGCATCTATATCTGCATCCATGGAATTTGCTGAGGACATCATCTTAACGGCATCGGTGATTAGCTTTTCTTTTCCAACACCTTCTGAGTTTGTGGTCGTGCCAAAAGGGGTCCACTGACACCCTGACACCAAAAGTGCACAGGCAACCGGTATAGCCGCCACGGCCGCCCTCACTGCAATTTTTTTTTGTATATTATTTCTTATCATCACTCCACTCCTCAAAAATTCCAAATTTCCACGGAAACTATCCTTTTTTCCATGCTCATTTATTAATTTAGTTACAATTTTGCTATAAACCGGATTGGGTTCACTTCAACAACCTCAATGCAATTCTATGATTATTATTAACTCTCATCTTTTAAAGTAATGTAGTAGACTTTAAGTATCTGCATTGGAGATGTTTCTGCTATATTGCCGTCAAAATACACAACTATCTCATCGCCTTTTTTGAAATCTATATTGTTTTCGGTATTCAGAGAAACAGCATATGTGCCGTCATTGTTTTTGATCAATACCGTAGCATTTCCAATCTACTCTACTACTCCGGTAATAGACGGACTGTACTTTTTTGTATATTCTTCGGAATATTTATCCGTTATATCTGTGGACAATTCAAAATGCTGGTAATCTTGCCGGTCTGTCCAGTCGCCACCCCATTCAAATCCTTTTTCTGTAAAGAGCTTATAGCAAAGATCATCTTTTTCAATCTTATAATCGAATTTCTTTGTCCTGTCCAGATAGTCTTTTCCTGTGGCAGGTTCTATCACTTCTTCCGTAGTGTCGTCTGTGTTTTTCACGATCTTATGATAGGGATTGTATAGCGTATTGATGTCCACTGCCATTCCCAGTCCGTGTTTTGAAATCTTATTTGTATGGGATATCAACCTGAAATTAAAGCTGGATGAGTTATTCTCCCGCATCATAGTTTCATCATCGGCCATGTAGTTGTCAGGAAGCACCATACGTTCTATGGGATAATCAGCATCATAAAGTTTCTCAAATATCTCCAGAACATCTTCAGCGATCAATTTGTGTACAACCATTTCTCCCTGATGAATATTGCCTTCTTTATCTTTGTGCAAAACCAACAGATAAAGAAGATCTTCCCTGGGCACAATACAATCCTCTTTATAAGTCTGGCCCCCTTTCATCCTGTCAAACAGGTCGTCTGATATTTCCCGTACAGAAAACCCTTCCCTGTGCTTATCATCATCAGTATGAGCGGAAACGGTATCTGAAGCAACACTGTTTGAATCTGTATTATTACTTCCGCAGGCAGTTAACAACAAAGACATTCCCAGCATAATCCCGCAAACCGGAAAAATAATCTTATTATGGATCTTTTTCTTTTCTCATCCTCTCCTTTTTCAATTGTTATTATGGCTTAATTATAAAACTCTTTTTTTCAATATACAACCTAAAACTATATGACCGGCATTTTAGAAATATAGATCAACCCCCTGCCATCATGCAACACACCTGTACTCAAATGAGTTATACGCCGGCCGTCCCGGTCTATTTTTTAAATATCCGGA
>CACZTF010000010.1 GCA_902784025.1 uncultured Lachnospiraceae bacterium | reverse complement strand
TTTCGGATATTTCTTTACACGTATGGTCTTCTTTAATGTACCTGTTTTTCCTGAAGGTGTCTTATACTTTACTGTGATCGTTGCCTTACCGGCCTTTTTGCCTCAAGCCAGAACATGGTGTATTTTTTGCCATTTGAGTCCTTATCAGTATGCTTTATTACTTTTATAACTGACTTTTTACTGGATTTTACCGATGTGATCTCTGCATCAAGTGCATCTTTGTCATTTTTATCATACACAGAGATTCCTTCATCGTGATAATCACCGGCCCATCTCTTGGTGGCAACATCAATAGCCCATTTCTCAGCTCTCGGGGTAGCTGTCAGTGTTTGCGTTGCTTCGAAGTAGCCATCGTAAAAGTACTCCTGATACTTTACCGTTACTTTACCGCTGCTGCATTCATCGTACAGATGGTCATTCCAGTTCAATCCATTTTCGGTTGCGTGATTTCCGTCCTTAGTTTTATAAGGAATCGGATCTTCGCCTTGCCAGAAATAATCATATTCATTGATAGTATGACCATCTTTTTTGTATGTTGCAAATTTTCGGCATATAGCCTTCCTGGTCGATTTATCCTTGAATCTTACTGTGATCACGCCGCCTTCTCTAAAAATACTGGCATATTTTTCTGGATCATCCGGCTCATAAACAAGCGCAGGGCCGCTGTATGTGACCGAAACAGGCTCATTATATTCTTTTGCCTGTACGGCAGTAGCTATCTCGCCTTCAGCTTCATATCCCTCGTCATTCTCATATTTATACACATATTTTATAGTTACGAGACCTTCCGGGTTTATGGTTCCGTGAACATCTTCTTCATTGATGACAAACCAGGTTCCATCTTCATCCATTTCGAACTTCGGTTCTTCTCCCTCAGCAAAATATCCCGGGTGGTATTCGTCATCCTCTTCTTCTCCCGGAAGCTTATACTCTTTTGCTACAATAACTTTTGTATGGTCAGGATAATAAACTATAAGTTTGTTTCCTTTGTTATAAAGCCCTTCAAAGGCATAGCTTTCGTCGCTCTCTACGAATTGCTCAGCATAAACCAGATCACCCTTGAATTCGATTTTGTCCGGTTTCTTATTGCTATCCGTGGCAAAAGCCATGGCAGGCATGAACGTGAACACTATCATGAAGGAGAGTAAAAGCGATATTGCTCTATGCTTGATCTTCATAAGAATCCTCCCTAACAAAAACATTAACATTTGTTAATGAAATATTACTCTACCGGTAGTTCTGTTTTCAAGGACACTCATGTAAAAGCGTTGCACTTTTGTGATGCAAAAGGAGTGGAAGCATATTAAAAGGACCGGATCATCATCCGGTCCTTTATGCACAATATATGTTACTGCTCCATTTTTCGTTATTACTGTATAGCTCTTCAGAATTGCTTCTATCTGACAAAATCTATTTCGTAAACGATACGGTTATCGTTTTTGTCATACATATAGATATAAACCACCGCTTGATCGTACTTCTTAGGAATACTGATCGTACTGCCATTTTTGATCACACTTGGCTTGAGCTCCTTGTATTTGTACGTTTTGCCATAGTAATCAACAGTAGCCTCTGATATTTTCCAGCCATTTTTTGTTGCCATCCTGATTTTAGCTGAAGTCTTTTTAAATGATTTAACTGTATACCTCAGCTTGTTTTTTGACACTTTAACTGCTTTGCTGTTTACCTTTAGGCTCTTGATCATATTAGGATACTTCTTGATCACCAGAGTCTTTTTGATCGTAGCTTTCTTTCCATTAGGGCGGGTGTATTTGACCGTAAGTTTGGCAGTGCCAGCCTTCTTGTAGTTCAGGTGGAATATTTTTATTTTCTTTCCATTCTCGTCAAAAGCTGACGCCTTAGACACACTGACAACATTTTTGTTGCTTGAGGTAACGGATGTTACCTTGCCTTCAATACCTTTATCCTTAACCGGATCATAATATCCTACACTCACATATACATTTTTCACCCCGGCATAGTAGCAGTTATCTATACTAAGTTCATACAGGTCATCATCTGTAGCAGCTTTG
>CACZTF010000009.1 GCA_902784025.1 uncultured Lachnospiraceae bacterium | reverse complement strand
TTTTAAAGAGTTTTCCGGAGAAACACAGGTATCCGACAGGTTGTATTCCATGGTAAAAAAGGCAGGCGACAGCGATACCTCATTTGTACAAGAGGTAAGGCGCCTGAAAGAAGAACTGCTGACAGGCCGGGGACAGGGGCTGATCTCGGATGAAAAGGCATCCGCACTGCAAACTTGTGTAAATACTGCACAGGATTGGATAGATTCGGGGAATGACAAGGATCCTGAAGCTTTGAGAAAAATGTTTTTTGAAAGGAATGAAAAAACGGAGGCCGGAGCTGCAAAGATAAGGACTCTTCTTGATAATGTATATGATTTTCTGGAGGAGACAAAAACCGACGGAACGGAACTCGTCCTTTTTACAACAGAGCTTTCTGCCGGGAAAAACAGTCTTGAGTTTATCAGGGAAGAGGGATATGACAGATTTTTTGAATATAACAAAGCTCTTTTGACGCCTGTTTCACAGCAGAGCGACGAAGACTTTAACGGAGGCGGAAATACTTAAGTCATGGGGTTAACAATTATGTATAGTCCATGACGTATCTGTTTATGAACGACTATATATTATCAGGTTAAAATGAGGACCTGTGAGATGAAAATAACCCCCCTGGGGGGTTATTTTGTTTTATCATAAGGTTTAAAATTATGAGTGTGTGCTTATTGCATTTGTTTTTACCATTATGAATATCTGCACATGGAGGTGCTGCATGGGAGAACTGCTTAAAGAAATAGAAAGTTACTGGAGCAACAGGGCCGAAGGTTATTCGGACCTGAACAAGGAAGAGCTTGCAAGCAGGCATAGAGAGTCCTGGAGAGATGAGCTCTGCGGACATATGCCGCAAAAGAATAAAGAAGATATAAAAATCCTGGATATAGGTACCGGACCCGGTTTTTTTCCTATCATCCTTGCTGAAAAAGGATACAGGATAAATGCAGTGGATTATACTCCGGAAATGCTTGTCAAAGCAAGGGAGAACGCCGGATGTTTAAATGACAGGATAACATTCGCAAGGATGGACGCGAAGAACCTGGATTTTGAGGATGATTCCTTTGATATCATAATCTCGAGAAACCTTACCTGGGTGCTCGAAGAGCCGGACAAGGCTTACCGGGAATGGCACCGTGTGCTTAAAAAGGGCGGGAAGATGATAAACTTTGACGCAAACTGGTACAGGTACCTGTATGACGATAAAAAGAAAGAGCAGTTTGAAGCCGACAGAAGAAATGTGGCAAGCTCATCTTACAAAGACCATAATGAAGCTAAAGGTGTCGATATGGAAAAGATGACACATATCGCTCTTCAGGTTCCCCTGTCAGCTCTTGACAGACCCGTGTGGGACAGAAAGATACTGTCAGAGATCGGGTTCTCCGGGGTCAGCATAGACGAGAAGGCAGGTGAGAGGCTGTGGGACGAAGAGGAAAAGATGAACTACGCTTCCACTCCCATGTTTAAAGTAGTGGCATTGAAATGAGCATTTAACACATTTTGCAGATTTATTCCTATCGGTAAATTTCCCCTTCGGGGGATTTTTTATTATACGGAAAGAATAAAAACTGTTTATAAAAAGTTAATAATTAAATTAGCACTCACCACTTGACAGTGCTAGTAATTAGTTGTATTATATCTTCAGAGGTTGGAAAACCTGAGACTAAAATGATATTTGATATAAATAAGGGGGATATTACCATGTTAGTACCAAGCATTTTTAACGATTCATTTTTCGATACATTTCCGTTTTTTGACAATACCAGAAGACCCGCACCTCCAAAGGGCGGTGCACCCAGGATCTCACGAATGGCGAATGTGATGAAGACCGATGTTAAGGAAACGGAAAACGGTTACGAGGTGAAGATCGACCTTCCGGGCTACAAAAAGGAAGATATCGAGATCGAACTCAAAGACGGATATCTTACCATCACAGCCACGAAAAATGAAGAAAAGAGTGAAGAGGATAAGGAAAAAGGCAGATACATTTGCAGAGAGAGGTATGTGGGAACAGCTTCAAGAAGCTTTTTTGTGGGAGATAATATCACACAGGAGGATGTTAAAGCCGGTTTTGATGAGGGAATCCTTAAGCTTGATATAATCAAAAAAGAACAGCCTAAGGTTGAGGAAAAGAAACTTATTGATATTAATTGATGATAGATCGACAGGCGCGTGAAGAAAAGGGGTTGTGAGAGATCACCCCCTTTTTTTGTAAGACAGGGGATGGTTATGTATCTTATTTCAGAAGAAATGTTATAAATACATAAGTTGTTCCCGTGAAACAACATACAGAACCTGCAGGAAATGTAAAAATAATATTAAATAACCCTGTCAAAATTGACATAAAATATGATGAAATGCTATATTGATGAGGCGTTTATCTAATGATTTCCGGAGATATATTATGAAATATATGAATATAAAAAAATTAGCTATAGCTGCGGCTTTTATCTGCTGTGCGGGTGCTGCTTCAGGATGTAACGGTGCCGGAGGTGATGAGGCCGTTACGGTGACAGATGTATCAGATGAAGAAAGCGGGACCGCCACAAGATACAGTATATCTGAGACTACCAGTGTGTATGATGCCGGTGATCTGACCGGGCAGAGTACTTCTGCTACGGATAATGATCCATCCGGTGTGACAGAGGACGGTTCTTATACAAGTATGGCGGAGGTCGCAGCTTATATAAATGAGTACGGCCATCTGCCCGATAATTACATTACAAAAAGTGAAGCTAAGAAACTGGGTTGGAAAGCAAGCGAGGGGAATCTGACTGAAGTTGCCCCGGGTAAGAGCATAGGAGGAGACAGCTTCGGAAACCGAGAGGGACTGCTGCCTAAGCAAAAGGGGCGCAAGTATTATGAGTGCGACATTGATTATACCGGTGGCGAAAGAAATGCAAAGCGGCTTATTTATTCAAATGACGGGCTGATCTATTATACGGAAGATCATTATAAGTCTTTTAGGCAGTTGTACTAAAACCGCAGAAGAAAGGTATGAAGACATATGAAGAGGATAGAGCTTGATTTTAAAGAGTTATATACACCGAGGCAGATTCATGAATACATTGCCGAAAAACTGGATTTTCCTGACTATTACGGTAAGAATCTTGATGCGTTATATGATTGCATAACAGATATATGTGATGAGACCGAGATAATCATCACAAATTACGATCCCCTTGATTACAGGGAGAACTCCATAGTGCAGACATTTCT
>CACZTF010000008.1 GCA_902784025.1 uncultured Lachnospiraceae bacterium | reverse complement strand
AATACGGCGGCGGACAGGAAGCGTCCAAAACCACCTCCGCAAAAGATACTTCTGATAAATCCGTTGATAAAAACAAAAAAAACGGATGGGTAATAAAAAACGGAAGTTATTCATACTACAAAAATGATAAGGCCTATACCGGCTGGCACTATATGACAGCTGCCGAGGGAGAAACAAACCCTCATTGGTCTTATTTCGGAAAAGACGGTATTCTTCGTACCGGATGGATACAGTTCGGAAAGGGAACCTCCGAACCGGACGGAAACGTAGAAAAGCATTGGAGCTATTTCGGAAGCAACGGCTGGCTGCGTACAGGATGGGTACAGCTTGGTAAAGGTACATCAAATCCTGACGGTAATACCACAAAACACTGGTCCTATTTCGATAATAACGGCTGGCTGAAAACCGGATGGGTACAGTTTGGAAAGGGAACCTCGAATCCTGACGGTAATACAGAGAAGCATTGGTCCTACTTCGGTAATAACGGCTGGCTCAGGACAGAATGGGTACAGCTTGGCAAGGGTACGGCTAACCCGGACGGAAACACAGCTAAGCACTGGTCCTATTTTGGTCCCAACGGATGGATGAGGACCGGATGGCAGCAGATGGGTAAGGGCACAAAAAATCCTGACTGCAATTCAGATTTTCACATTTCTTATTTTGGAAGCAACGGCTGGCTCAGGACCGGTTCCCAGACTATAGACGGAGCCAATTACAACTTCAGCTCCAGCGGGTGGCTTAAAGATACCGTCAAAGCTTCCTTCACAGATATATCAGGACTTAAAGTCGCTAAAACCGGTGACAATTACACCCTTTGGAACGGAAGCGATATCCAAAAGAACGCAGACGTATATGTAGGCAACGCAAAAGTAAAAACTGATGCTTCAGGCATTATCACAAGTGTTGATTACAACGTCAGGACATATGTAAATCAGTTAAACTATTACGGATGCTATCCTATGGCATGCGGAGCAGCCGCTTCTTTTATGGCTCTTCAGGCAAACGGATTCGCATATGACCTTGACGGAAAGAGCGGATGGGATTCTTATATAGCAGCTTTCAGATCTGTAAGGGGAAGCACCTTCGGCAAACGCTACGGTAACGGCGTTATGACATCTGCCCAGTTGAAACAGTGTATCCAGGCAAACCCCAAAACTTATAATGTACCCATGACAGCACTTTCAGGAAGTGACGTTACGCTGGCCAGGGTCAAGGATTCCCTCGCTCATGGCCAAACTGTAACAGCAGTAGTAAAGATGGGCAATTCCACACACTGGATAGCAGTTACCGGATGGTACAAGAACAATAATAAAACTATTTACAAAATTGCCGATCCCTGGCCCAAAGACGGTAAATCATCCACAAATTATGTAAGTTACGTAACTCAGAAAGAGGATGCATATTACTCTGACAGAATGTCAGCATCCGACCTGCAATCAATACTGAAAGCTAACAGTATCTATACTTATCATAACGGAGGCCAGATACTTCTCACAGGAAGTTACAGATAAGCCTCTTTTACGATACATAACATAAAACACTAAAAAAGACACGAAGCTTTTGTCTGATCCGTTCGAAACATAAGACAAGCATTTCGTGTCTTTTTTTATCTGTTTACAGTAAATCTTTTTTCTTTACAGAGAAATGTCTTGTCCTGCATAGTCACCTCTTGCCACAGCAAGCTCGTACCCTGCACTTTCTATCCTTTCTTTAAGATCTGCAAGGCATTCTGCTGCCTCTGCCCCCGTGCTTATCTTGCCGTCATACAGCGTGTATTTTGCCCTTACTGCTGTAGGAGACAGATTGGGCATTACTACATTAGCTCCGGCCAGAAGGCCCAGCTCACGTCCGTTGGGCACTATGGTTCCCAGAGCAGTTGTTGCAGGAAGGAGTACATTGGGAAGGATCAGCCTGATGATACCCAGCATATGCAAAGTGTCTTTCAGGCTTCCTGCGGGCTTATCTTTAAAAGGTGTCTGTGCATGGGGAATAAACGGACCCATACCCACCATGTGGGGTTGGAATTCTTTCATAAATATAAGATCGTTTATGATATGATCCACTGTCTGAAAGGGAGATCCTATCATGATACCGCATCCTGTCTGGTAACCTATTTCTTTCAGATCATTCAGGCAGCGAAGCCTCTTTTCTATGGTCTGTGATGCTGTATGAAGACTTGAATAATGTTCCGGTGTTACGGATTCATGACGTAAAAGGAATCTGTCAACTCCGGCTGTAAAATATCTCTCATAAGACTCCCGCTCCCTCTCACCGATGGACAGGGTTACTGCACAATCAGGATGATCTGTTTTCAGGTCGGATATGATCCTGCACATCTCATCATCAGATATAGTCATATCTTCACCGCCCTGCATCACAAAGGTACGAAATCCTAGTCCGTATCCGGTCTTTGCACAATCCATGATCTCATCATGAGTTAATCTGTAACGCTGACATTCTTTGTTGGAAGCGCGGATACCGCAATAAAGACAGTCCCTTCTGCAATAATTAGTAAACTCTATAAGACCACGGATATATACATCTTTACCGTAATATCTTTCCCTGACCTCACGGGAGTTTTTGTATAAAAACTCCTCATCATCTTCTGTCATTTCCGTAAGCAGCTTCCTGAACTCATCTCTTTCCAGTGACCGCTGTTCACGGAGTTTTTTTATCAGTTCTTTATTATTCATCCTTAACCTCACGATAATCAAAAACCGGCAGAAAATCTCTTTCCCACCGGAACATATAATTTATCCGAAATATCTAAACGCCGAGGCAATCCACCAGCGATGCATCTTTAAACAAAATATTCGCACTATATAAAAACATTACATCCGTTACATTTTCAAGACCCATAAGCTGCCCGGGATCGTCATAATAATACCTGGGATCAATGATTATGATCTTATCATAATAAGGATATAAAAACTGCACAAAACTGTTTGCATAAGAATCCTTGAACATAAGAAGGACTTTTCCTGTATCTGACTGTGTTACTATTTCTGCTATGGGATGGTTGCCCCCCATAAATACCTGATATTTATCTTTTTCCTGAAGCTTTTCGGAATCAAACACGGAAGCTGTTCTCTTTTCTCCGGAATTGATATTTACAACATAGTTATCCGGTACATCCTTGTAATCATATATACTGATACTGTCTGCATCAGTATATACTCCGCTCTGGGAAGCCATGGTTCCGAAAAAGCTGTCACTTACTTTATGCTCATCCGGCTCCTTCATGTCTTCTATCCCCATGGTCTTTGCGCTTTCGGAAAAAACGTAATAAGCACCTTTACTTGTCCAGTGGTGATCCGTCCTGTAATAGATATATTCATCAGTGTGCCCGGATAATATATCACCGGCGTTAATAAAACTGACAGATCCATTCAATCCTTCGCCAAATGAATTTATATCAACCATCTGATCCCTAACGGATGCGGTGGCGGGAAGCTTATCAGTAAGTACTGCTGTGGAACAGGGTGCTAATAAAAATGTATAGTTTACCCCGTCATGTTCCTTGGAAAACTTGTTTACAGCCTGTACTATACTTTCTGTTTTGTCTGTGTCCGGTGTCTCGGGCGTAGGGAACAGATACCCGTCACTTCCGATCATCACTCCGTTTTCCATATAATCTCCGGAAAGAAGTTCTGCCTGAGATTTGATACCTATAAAAGCATCACGAAATACAAACTGGTCTGAATATGCAGCAAAAGCCTCATCAAAAAACGAACCATCACTAAAGTTTTCGAAATTCAGAGGCGGCATCGTTTTTAAATTTCTGTTTTCGGCATCAGAAAACTCTCTTCTTGGATTTATGATATTAGCAATGGCAAAAAATACAGCAAAACATGCCAAAACGGCTAAGGCCGCTCCGCATAGCTTTGCACGTCTGCTTTTTATTTCATTTGCCTTTTTTGAATATCTTGCACTTTTTGCTGACATTTTATTACCTTTTTTATTTCATATATGCTTTCTGTATGTTAACACAGCATAGTTTATATCATGGTCGCGTATTCATTTCTTCGTCACAACACTGCGATATGAACGCTCCGGAAAAGCGGTGACTCAGAACTGTGCGTACAAAAACGTTGTATTAGTGGCTCCTATAAGCTCTGCTATCGTAAGAAGCAGGAGAGCTGAAGCAGATACCACGAACAGAACCATAAACACTTTATTTCCGGAATGATCCTTCCTTCTGTAAAATATATTTTCAAAAATACTTTTAGGTATACCTGTACAGCCAATGACCGAAATGACCAGTAAAACGATATTTCTTGCAAATACCGATCCGGCAACCCCTACACCGGCTGCGCTACCGCCTCCGAGAAGCCGTCCGAAATATAAAAACGAAGCCCCGAGAGACGGACTGAAGAAAAATACCCATCCCATACACACTACAAAAACAGTAATAGCCACCCTGACAGCAACCGGGAGTTTTGCGAGATATTTTCCTACCACAAATTTATCAAGGAGCACCAATCCGCCGTTATAAAGACCCCAGAAAAGAAAGCTCACAGTAGAACCATGCCAAAGCCCCGTCAATGTCCACACGACCATTATATTGATCACTATGCGGGCGGTCCCTACCCTGCTGCCTCCCAGGGGAAAATAAACATAATGTTTAAACCACTCACCCAGTGAAATATGCCATCTGCGCCAGAATACACTTACGTTTTCGCTAGTATAAGGATAGTTAAAATTCTCATCTATCTCAAATCCGAACATTCGGGCAAGACCTATAGCCATGTCGGAATAACCGCTGAAATCAAAATACAGCTGAAGACTGAAAAATAAAACTCCCAACCACGCTGCAGAAGTTGTTTCAACTCCTGAAGCCGTAAGTTCGCCAAAAGCCACTCCCAACCGGTCTGCCAGCAACACTTTTTTCATAAGACCCGCCAGGAACATCATGGCTCCGCTTCGAAGAGACTCCACTGATATCTTAGGCTTCTCAATCTGTTCATAAAAATCCGTGTATCTTACGATCGGACCAGACAGGATTTTGGGGAAGAATGTGATGTAAACCGCAAATTTAAGAAGATTATTCTGTACCGGTGCTTCACCTCTGTATACATCAACAAGATATGATATAGCCGAAAAAGTGAAAAATGAAATACCCATGGGCATTACTGCCGTTGAATATTTAAAAATACCCAGCATAAGAAGATTAGCAGCTATTGCTGCTATTAAAACGATCAGCATACGGTTCTGTCCTTCACCGCCTCTTCCCGGCCTGTCAGAAGACTGCTTCCCTGAAATGATCTGCGGGCTTCTTTTTGCTGCAGAATCCTTCAGTATACCGATCTCCAGACCCGTCATATAATTAAAAATAACGGAACACCCCAAAAACAAAAGGTTTAAGGGGCCGCTTGCAGCATAAAAACAAAGTCCCGCCGCAGCCAGCACTGGAAGCTTTGCTTTTTTCGGCACCAGATAGAAAACCAGCAGTGATGCGGGCATATATATAAGTATAAAAAATATGCTGTTAAGAGTCACTTTGTTTTCTCCTTAAGGTATCCGCCACACTCTGAATATAAGATCATAAATCCTCATAAGCTTTAATACAGCTTTTGTTCTTGTCTCCGACGGCATATATTATATCCCGTCCGTATTCCTTTATCTCTGCATCATTCAGAAGCTGTGTCTGTTCAACACCATACCCTTCAAACGCATGGATCTGTGTCTCATTTCTCTGTTCTATCAATGTCCTGACAGCCTGTGTGTCAGCATCATCCTTCACCCTGACAAAAAGGACTTCCTCTGCTCCCATATTGGATGACGGATAATACAGTACCATCCCCTCCAGCTGTTCCGGATCTATCCCGTAAAGACGGCGCAGCATACGGTTATCGCCTTCCTGCATCTTTTCTTTATCAGCTGCATTACCGATACTCTCAATGATACTGTCTACACCTGCACTGCTGGTGCCTGCACTGTTTTTTGCGAGCATAACTATGAGAAGTATCATCACTGCAGAAAAAAGAGCCCATTTTATTATATTAATCACCAGTCTCTGATTCTGAGTCCTGCTGAGATTCTGAGTCCTGTTGGGATTCTGAGTTCTGCTGACTTTCATATGTGAAAACCTTCCTTAGTAACATCTCACTCCAAATAGGATACATCTCCGGTTTAAAATGCATCCCGTCACCTTCGTAGTAATCGGCATAATCAAATATCGAATCACAATCTAAATAGTTATATCCTTCATCCTCACATAATTTCTTTAATGCTGCAGAATACTCCGGAAGAGCCTCAAGCGTAGGATCGTCTTCTATGGCTCTTTCATATACCGGAATGATCGAACAGATAAATATATCGGTGCTTGGAAGCTGTTTTTTATATTCTTCGATTATATACTTGTACTGCTCTATAAACGGTTCCGGGGCTATCCAGTTGCCTGTTACGTCATTTATACCATATGTAAATATTATTACTTCAGGCTGCTGTGCGACCACCGTAGGAATATAATCTTCCGCATATCTGAGGTTCACTCCTTTTTCCGCAACAACAACGCTTTCAGGTAGAAAACCGTATTCCACAAAAGCTTCCGATCTGGAATCTCCTACTATCACAATACCGTCAAACAGGGACCATATATCCGTTTCTTCATCATCCAGTGCTTTCAGCTTTTCTGAATCTTTACCGGTCCTCTGTGATTTTGATTCTTCGGCGATCCGGTCAGTTATCTCTTTTACATCTTTATCTTCTTTGCTCAAAAGGTACTCTGCACCGTTCTTAGCGTCCTCGCTTTCCGTATAAGCGCCCACGCCCGCCGCCCTGATGATAACAATAAAAACACAAAAACATATTGCTGCTATCCCGCTGATGGCAGCCGGTATCCCTCCTGACATTTTTTTATTGTTTTCGTTATTTCCGGTATTGCTCATAATATATCTTTAATCCAAAAACATTGAAATGATCCGTGTATGCTCATCCTGTATATAGTATACCTCATACGCCTGAGCCCTGCTCTCCCCAAAAGTATCTTCTATTATATCATACACGTATACACGATCCAAAAAAAGGTCTCCCAAAGCTGATTCGTAACTCTGTGAGTCTCCCATCTTAAATTCTATCACTCCATCAGAATCTTCCGTCAGTTTTTCACTTATGAAAGACTCCATTTCATCCCTGTCATAGTGATCAAAAAATGCTCCTGTCTGTCTGTAGTAGTCCTTGGATGGATCCGTACACTCAGGAACTTCAAATGTATATAAGGGCTCTTTCGAGAGATTACCGTCACTGTCCCTCGTCCAGACACTTGGCCAGGCTTTGTGGGTTTCATGAAACTCCTCATCATCTGTACAGAAAAATGAATAAGTCTTATTATAATCATCGTCGTCAGCCAGGGGATCTCCCCAGGTAACATCCACCCAGTAATAATCATCATCAAGCTTTACCAGATTCCATGCATGCGCTTCATCATTTTCATCATCCTGAAAACCATAAGCGATGCCTTCTATATAAGCACAGTCAATGCCTGACTCTTTGCAAAGGTACTGAAAAGCTCTGGAATAACCGGCACACACTGATTCATTTTCAATAAAAACACTTGTCATGTCCTGATCATATTCATTTTCTCTGTAATCAGTGTTATTTATTATTGTATCATAAAAAATGCGGATTTTTTCATAATCAGAAAGATCATCATCGATCTGTTCCAAAATATCATCTGCTTTTTGTATCGCCTGTCTATTCCGTTCTTTTAATCCTTCGTCCGTGATATCAAAATATACAGTATTTACCGTTTCGTCCGAACTTCCGCTGTATGACCATCTCCAGGTTATCTCAGGGTGATCGGCAAAAAGCGCATATTCGGCCTTTAAAAAAGTATATTCCGGAACACTCTCGAAATATGTTTCTTCTTTCATGTCCCGGCATGCTCTGAGCATATTAATATAAACCTTTTGTTCTTCGTAACCAAGGCGGTCGAAAAAGAAATCCCTGTTGTATAATAACTCTATATCTTCCTCGGGCATGACCGGGGATATAGCATTAACAGCAGAAATGTAAGCTATTTCACTGCTTTCTTCTTTCTTACATCCATTTACGGCTAATGCAGTAACTGTAACAGTAGCTGCAGACGTAATGAATGTGATAATCATGTTTTTAATACGTCTGTTCATTAGATCTCATATCCCAGTTGTACTTCGAACATTTTGTTTTACGTATACTTCAAATAAAAAAACCGTGCACCTGATCTCGAACTCCTACCCCAAACGCTTCCTTCAAAGGACAAGCTCGATCCGGGCTACCCTCCGGCACATGAAAGATTCCGCTT
>CACZTF010000007.1 GCA_902784025.1 uncultured Lachnospiraceae bacterium | reverse complement strand
TACACTTACCCGCCGGCCGGAGGGTGCCGGCCCGCCATACTCCTTTACATCAGTTCAAATATACTTTTTCATAAAGGAAATCATCCCGGCTTCTACTTCATCCCGAAGGTCTGCATAGTTGTGGATCTCGTGGCGGTATCCGGGATACAGTTTTGTCTCCACCTGATGGCCGCTCTCTATGAGCCAGTTAGATACCTGGTAGACTCCCGTTCCAAACTGGCCTACCGGATCCTGGTCCCCGGCGATATTGTAAACCGGAAGTTCCTTAGGCACTTTTTTAGCCCATTCAGGCCCGGTAATCAGATCCATCATCTGGCAAAAATACAGGAAGGCGCGGTTGGTAGTCGGCTTTGTAAACGCATCAAAGGGATCCTGTGCATGATCCTGCTGTACATAAGGATCATCACAGATCCATTCGTTCCCCAGTTTTACACCTTCCGGACAGCGTGAGAACATCCACCCCATCAGCATGGCCCCGACCGTAGGTTCTGAATCCTCTCCTTTTCCCTCTGCCACAAGTTTTTCCAGATATGTAATGCCATCCCTGGCTGTAGGAAACTCTCCACTGGTACCACACAGAATAGCTCCCGTAAGCTCATTCCCATATTTGGCAATATAGTCCCGGGTTATAAAAGATCCCATGCTGTGGCCATATATGAAGTACGGCAGTTCCGGATACTTTTCCTTAACTATCCCGGTCAATGTGTGTTCGTCTTCCATCATCGTATGGGGTCCTTTACAGCCCCAATCGCCCCAATAACCGTTTTCCACCGCTGTCTTGCCGTGGCCAACATGGTCATCGGCCGCTACAATAAAGCCAGCATCCATCAGCTTCACGATCATATGAAGATAGCGTCTGGAATGCTCCCCGAAGCCATGGACCAACTGGACAACACCCACTGGTCTTGCTGCCGGGACATAAATCCATCCATAAACCATATCCCGTTCATTAAAAGATTGAAATGAAACCTCATGCAACATAACCATACCTCCTTTTCTTTGTCCGAAAATAGAGAAATAGTCGTGGTATTTCTCCATTCCGTTATGTCATTGACGCCTGTCAGTACCGATCATTACACCCACTCAAAGTCACCTCCGGTAACAGCCAGCGAAAGCAGCCGGTCATACCGTTCTACGTCCTCCCCTTCCAGGATCTTCTGCAGGACAGCATTTTCTTCCGCCTCCGGCATCAGCTCATCCGGTCCTATTTCCATATCCGGCGCTTCTCCGCACTCCGGGCAGACCATTCTCTGCATAATTCGCACATCCAGGAATCTTGCCTGGCACCGTGTGCATTCATAAAACCCGCATCTATCCGTCCCATCTGGTACATAATACATCTTGTTCACCACCTCATCATTTACCTTAATCATACTGTGTCACGGTTACTTTATGGATCTCACTCTGATCTTCAGGATGATATTTTTCTGCTTCCTATTTCCCGGCCGCCGGTTCCTCATAAATCTGCCGGATATTGCTCTCCACATTGATGGAGTGAATATACCCAAAGGGAATCTCCCTCTCCCGGACCAGTTTTATAAACTTATAATATGTACTGTGCGAGATTATTTCCGTAAAGAAAAATACCCGATCTGCTTTGTTCAGCAGGTTGCCGTCGACACTTCCGGAGGCCTCCATCATTGTTTTCGCCCAGCCGGAATGAGGATCTCAGAAAGTGTCGATCAGTGCCACTTCCAGCATAAGGATCAAGACCATGGTATCTACAAGTCCAATACTCCTCATGGACAGCAAAACCGGTGATTTTCTCTTTCTACGCCTCTAAAAGTTGCATCAATCGGCAATAAGTCCAAGACAAAGATAATATATTTTAGCACAAATCTGTGCACATTACCATCCCTATAACACAAAAAGAATAAATGGTATATAGCCATTTCGATCCTTCTTCTACAATATGTCCGCTTTCATAAAAAGCACCCACTATTTCCGTGAATGCCTCCCGCAAATATTTTTAAAAATCTTTTCAAAATGTTTTTAAGTAACCGTCCATGTAACTCCTGCCTGCTATAATGGGCTCATAAACAACAAAACAAACGGCAAAACCGGTGAAAACCGGCGACGCAAAGCTATAGGGACTGTAAAATGTC
>CACZTF010000006.1 GCA_902784025.1 uncultured Lachnospiraceae bacterium | reverse complement strand
TTTTTCAATCAATAACATCGTAAGAATTCTAGGAGGAAGCGAAATGACATTTGATTTACAAGATCTGGATGAAAAGTTTTGGTCAAAGGTTGTGTTTTTTCAAATATACAACTCTAGTGGACTTGGAGGTCCGGGTGCGTTATGGCTTGTGACCGAGGATAGGAAGAAATATTATCTCAGATTTGAGGATCTTCCGTTTAATGAGTACAGGCTTGCGGAGAATCTTAATGATTTGTTTGAGAAATCAGCGGAATGGATTGATCACTGTCACCCGTTTGCAATAGAGGGAAAAGGGTGGACTTCTTTGAAAGGATTTGATATTAAATTTTTCGGAGAAGCTCTCATCCGGGATGATATTTATGAAGCAATCCGGGAGGTGGCATTAAATAAAGAGTTGGTCGAGAAAAAGGTTTACGGTGGTTATTACAATCTACCGGACATTGTCGGTCTTGCACTTGGAACTGAGTCACTTGAGAGAGTGGACTATATCCGTTCGGTAAAGGCACAGGAAAAGCAGAATAAATTGATGGAAGAAGCGCATGCGGAACATGAAAGCAAAAAACTCTTGCCGGAGCATATCTTGTGGAAGCCAATGCATGTGAATAACATGGCAGAGAATCCTGTCATGGGTGAATATGCGCTCATTATTAATAAAACCGACGATGGAATAACTGCACGTAAGTTTACAATAGTTTATCAACCCCACAGGATAGAGCCGATGGTGATTGATCCTTCAAAAGGAACAGAGTACTATGTTTTGTTTGAAAAAACTTATCGTGAGATATATGGACCGTTAGAGTATCCGCCTGCTGATGATAAATGGGATAACAAGGGAGATGATTATCAGTGTACACGTCACTTCCTTTCTTATTTTGCATGGGCTAGTTTTAGTAATGGGGATATGTTTGATTATGGTGATTTTATCAGTTGTTTTAAGACTGCGGATAAGGCAAAGGAATACGCACTATGTTTTGCAAATGCAAACGGGGGTAATCGCTTTACGCAAATAACAAAACTTGATCCGATAGAAGACCAAAAAAGAAGAGTGAAACGATATGAAGCATACCGCGCCTATCAAAAGTACTATAAGAAGATAATGGACGTAATAGTAAACGCTGATATCTATCCGGATAACGCTTGCGGTGGTCAACGATTCCTTATAAATGCCATTCTTAAAGGTGTGCCGGAGATCACAAAAGAACAACTGATGTACTTTCGTCATGATCTGCCATGGGTTTTGGAAAAAAGAACGCAGGAAGTAATTGAAAAGGAAAGGCAAAGAAGTCTCGAGATAATTAAAAAGTTGGAGGGAAAAGATGGAAAATAAGCATATCTTCAACAAAGAGGGTGATTCAGAAATGCTGGCAAAGGATATAGTCGATTTTTTAAGAAAGTGGGGAATGTGGCAGGATGTACAGATATTTACCGGTGGGAAATGTTATTCGGATGATCACGGTGAATTGGCGGTAAGGAATGAGGAGCATCCGGAGAGTTATCTGGTCGGAGTCACTCATTATGACTTTAATGGTGAACCTGTTTGGAAGGATTTTTCGAATCCGGAGAGGCTTCTTGACATGACCTTTGAGGGGCCATTATACCTTCTCCTCCGTCATCATGAATATGAAGTAAACATCGCAGACGTGTCAGATGAAGTAAGACGTATGATCGTGCCGGAAGCAGATGACTGTCAGAATAAAGTAACGGAACTTATGGATGAATATCTGGAGGGAAAATATTCGTGGGACCCGATGGAGTATGACTCATATGAGGAGTGGCTCAAACTCAATCAATACTGTGACCTGGATTTATTTGACAATAAGGATAATCCGTCAGATGGAAGAGAAATTGAATTTTCAAGCAGGGAAGAATACAACGATTATCTTATGAAGCGTGCGGTAGAGAGGGAACTGACAATTTATGAATACTTTGAGGATTATTTATGCGATAATCCCGACGAGATCCCGGAAACATTTTATGATAACGGAAAATTTGCATACATGATCCTTGATGAGTTCGATGATCTGCTGGAAAAGTACGGACTGTGGTATGATCTGGGTTTTTCCTGGAGCTTAACAACATATAGAATCTAGTGTTTTTTATCCGAGGAGGTAAAAATATGTTTATTGAAATTTTTAATGGAATGAATGTATTCTCAAGATTACATATCGATTATGATAACGAAGCAGTCGATATCGAAGTTCAGCCAAATAGAGATATCAAATTTATTACCGATATATTTATCTATCCTGGTAGAGGTTTTATATTTGACTTTAAGACAATTTCTATTTTTCTTAAAAATAGAGGTGTAACAGCAAATTCAAAAGAGGGTGTATATACAAATATAGATGACCATATCAAAATTGTTGTACTAAAATAATAAGAAAAGTTCAGTTGAACGATGCACTGGTCCTGGTGCATCGTTCAACTAAAAACTAATAGGATAGCTACATTGATACAGAGGGGCGGGAATAGAAAATATGGAGGGAATGGATACATGATATATGCGATGAGTGATATTCATGGCTGTATAGATAAACTGCAGGAGCAGATGCAGTATGTCAATTTAAAAGGAGAGAATCGCATTGTTTTTCTTGGGGACTATATCGACTATGGAAAAAGTTCCTTTCATGTATTGAAGTATCTTTTGAACCTGCAGCTAGAATATGGCGATGAAAAAGTTATAGTATTAAAGGGAAACCACGAAGCTATGTTGCTTGAGTGGGTCGAAGATTACAGCAGACGGAATATCCCGAATTTCGGGGAAGTTAATTATGACAGTTGGTTAAAAACTGATTCAGAGCACAGATTTAATACGTTTCGGACGTTTTTTTCTGAAGATGTCTTCAATGAATTTGAAGTTTTCTGCCGGAAAGCATCATTTGTTGAAATGAATAAAAAGGCAGTAAGCCTGCTTGAGGAAAATCATAAAGAACTGATCAAGTGGATTGCGTCGATGCCGTCTTATTTTGAAACTGATACACAGATTTTCGTTCATGCCGGAGTGGATGAAGAGGCCGGTGAATACTGGAAATGGGGTGCATCGGATGAAATATTCCTTTGGAAACATCCGGCAACCTTTGGAAATTTCGAAAAAGATGTGATAGCCGGTCATTTGGGTACCGGGAGATTGGCACATGAGGCGGGTTTCCATGATGTTTATTATGACGGGATGAGTCATTATTATATAGACGGTTCCGTTTATAAGCATGGCAAGCTGTTATTGATGGTTTACGATGAAGAAGATAGAAAGTACTATCAAGTGGAAAATGGAAAGAAGCTTCTTATTAAACCATTTAGTAGGTACCGATAATAAAAAATGATTACAATTGGAGGGATTACACTATGAATAATTTTAATGAAAGATTGGAAACATATCTAAACTTTATTAAGAAAATAAGAGGAAATGACCACCTGGGTGTAATTATAAGAGAGTTAAAAAAGTTTTATCAGCTTGGCATTGATGACTTTTATCCTGAAGATCAAAGAAAAACTGTTTTTAAAGAGCTTATAAATGAGGGGGAAAGCAGAAAGGATAACGAAGAAAAAGCTGTATTTTTTCTTTTCGCCTATAAAATAAATAAAGCAAATAATTTTGATGAAGAAGTTCCTGTATTATATTTAGATGAAACATTAATTGTTAATGATTATCCAAATAAAATGCCTGAAGAAGCACTTAAAATTTTTAGAGATAAGGATAAGGAACTATGTGCCAGAATGTATAAAGAGGCTTTACCTGATGAGGAAGCTTTGGAAAAATTTAATATTCAAATTATACCGGGTTATTTTGTATGGAATGAATATTATGCTATGTTTAGAGAGTAAAAGAATGAATTTGTTCCCTAATACAAGCAAAATACAGCATCGAACAATTCTCAAATACTGTATGGGTAGAGTTATCCATACTGTTGTTCCAAGCCATGTTGAAACGGTAGTATTGATTTCCCGGATATAAGGGAAAGCAGCTCGAAAATGCTTGAAATGAAAGGGTAATGATATGGCAGAA
>CACZTF010000005.1 GCA_902784025.1 uncultured Lachnospiraceae bacterium | reverse complement strand
TTTTTTTCTATCTTTAATTTGCCATCAGTATTTTTATATATTATGCCTTCTTCCATCCTTTTAATGTATTGAGAAAACAATTCGGGAAAGATAGAATCATACATATATTTTAATGCAGAGTCCTCTCCTTCTTCCTCGAGCAACCTCAAATACTCATTTTGATCTACAAGACTGTAAATATCCAATTCTTCCACTGAATCCAGTGCAGAATTCTGTGCCAGGTCCATAGTATTGTTTATACTATTACTGGCCGTATTAACAGAAAATCTGACAGTATATTGACCGTTTTTCCCGCTTATGTCATTTATTGAATAATCCTTATATATAACCCCCATAAAATCATCAAAAAAATCATCAACCATTTTCTTGTCTAATTTATAATTACCAAGATTTGACATTAACATTTCTGAGTATCGCTCATAATATAAATCTTTCAGACTTTGAGGCTGCATCGCATCATTTTCTCCTGATAATGCGTACATCTTATCTGTTTCACCGGTTGTCGCAGCTTTTAAGAATTCATCAGCCAGCTGATGCACTTCTTCCTTTTCTTTTTCATCCTCCTGACTGACACTAATACTTGTACTTGTATTACTGCTGCAGGCTGACATGGGTAACGCTGAAACCGAGATACCAAATGCCGCCGCGATCAATAAAGATTTTTTTCTGAATAAATTACTTTTTTTTCCCATAATAAACCACCTAACCCATTGTAAAATACCAAATCATTCAAATAACTCTTTTCTGTTCTTGTAATAAAAAACATTTATGATCAGTAATATAGCACCCGGCAAGACAGAACCTACCAATCCCGCACCGAAAAGATTAGTATCTTTTACCGACATATATTCTTTGTTTAAATTGTACTGAATAATATTAAAGATTATACCTACAGCTAATGAAACTCCATTTAAAATCCATAGCATCATGGGAGCCTTCTTTTTTAATCCTGCAAGTCTGAATCTCGTAACAATAGCCAAAGCACCCAAACCTATAAGTATAGCTCCGTATATTACATCCGCTATCTTCAGCCCTTTTACGATCCTATACATTTTTTCCACCTGTTCGATAGTGTCATATCCTTGGGATAAATATGCTTTTCCCGTAATATAATTTATGCCAATTGTCACATATAATAATGCAGCCGCCCATAGACCGAAATAGATCAGGAACTTGTGCCATCCCATTTTGTAACATTTATACTTATCAGCCTTGTCTGTATTGCAAGCAGCAGCATTATTTCCGGTGTTTGTTGTTTTTTGAATGCCGATGCCGTTACGAAGAATTTCCTTCCTTCTTAAATTGTAATCGGCTTTTGTTATCTCTCTTCTCCTGTATGCTTCATACAGATCATTTATCTGTCTTCTGATCTCTTCCTCTGATGCCATACGGACCTCCCGGTTTTTACTGCTTTCCAGCTACCTTCTCGCCCTCGTATTCCCAGGTGTCTCCTTTTACCGTAACAACAACTTCATTACCGTTGTTATCTATCAATGTCAGCTTGTCACCGCTAACCTTGTATGTCCCGGAACTCATGGCATTATCTGACCATGTGCCGTTACTGTCTAAATGATATATATAACCGTTATTTTGATACCATGTTCCCGCAACTTTACTGTTACCGCAAGCGGCAAGAGATACCGCCGCTACTGCAACCGCACCTATAGCTCCCGCTTTTGCTAATATATTTTTCTTATACATGATTGATCACCTCTTTTTTTAATTCATTAGAAAACGCTATAAATCGGCATTACTATAAACTCTTATGTTCGTAGCTTATATTTTTTACCGTATTGTCTTGATCATCTATGTCAAAATACAGACGACCTGAATCACTGATATATAAAATACATCCTGACTTCAAATCTGAATCAAGCCTATCGTACCTTCCATAAGCATTAATGACATCATTTACCGTACTACCCTTTTTAATTTTCCCTGGTAATACAAAATCAAAATCACTTGATTTGTCTACTATTTTTATCACTTCATCATTCGTATTGGTCGTAACCAATAATGTATCCGGCTCAAAAAAATAATCTTTATAAAAATAATACTCTCTATAATATGGGCCTTCATCGACTTTTTCAAAAACATATTTGTCCTTAAGTTCATTCACATTAAACGGCATTTTATATTTTTGCCCATTTAGTGCAAATTCCATTGAGCTCCAATCAGAACTTATATTAGGTTCTATATTTATAACACCAATGGCAAAAAGGGTTATAAGCGCAGCCGCAACTGCTGCCGCTGCAAGCACTATAGGTATGACTATCTTTTTCTTACTCTTTTTTCCACTCTTGTTTTCGTTATTTTTATCACCGCTACCTTTATCGCTGCTTTGCCCGGCTATGTCGTTATTTATATAAAGCTCAATTCCTTCTGCATTTCCTTCGTCATAAAAGAAATATTTAACATTGTTCCCGTCCTCAGTTATAGACGATAAAGACTTATCCGCAAAAGCTGTAAGTTTATTTTGCTTCTTTT
>CACZTF010000004.1 GCA_902784025.1 uncultured Lachnospiraceae bacterium | reverse complement strand
CTATTGTGAGTCCATGAGTGCAGATGTGCTTGTTACAAAAGGAGTTAAAAGGACTTCCAGACGATCTTCAAATACAAAAGGAGACGAAAATATCATTACAACGGGTTCTGTTATAGCTGTAAATGACGGACAGTGTATGATAATCGTAGATCAGGGCAAGGTTGCTGAGATATGTGCAGAGCCGGGTCAGTTTGTTTACGATGCGTCTACTGAACCGTCTATTTTTTGCGGACATTTAGGACAGGGCATTAAAGAAACATTTAAAGCTATAGGACGAAGGTTTACATTTGGCGGAGATACAGGGCATGATCAAAGGATCTATTATGTAAATACAAAAGAGATAATCGGAAATAAATACGGTACGGCAAGTCCGGTACCTTTCAGAGTTGTGGACAGGAATATAAATCTTGATCTTGATGCCGGGCTTAAATGTTTCGGTGAATATTCATATCGTATTGTGGATCCCATTCTTTTTTATACCAATGTGGTGGGTAATGTTTCAGGCGTATATACCCGTGATTCTATTGATTCACAGTTGCGGACAGAATTGCTTACCAAGCTGCAACCGGCGTTTGCAAAGATTTCGGCCATGGGGATCCGTTACAGTGAATTACCGGCTCATACCACAGAGATCGCAAAAGAACTGGATGATCTTCTTACCGAGGAATGGAAAGAACACAGGGGTCTGGAAATAGAAACTTTTGGTGTTTCATCGGTTACACTTAGGGAAGAAGACGAACACATAATAAAAGAAGCTCAGAGAAATGCCATTAACAGAGATCCTAATATGGCTGCTGCGACGCTTGTGGGGGCACAGGCACAAGCTATGCAGGATGCTGCTAATAATGAAGGCGGTGCAGGAGCGTTTATGGGCTTTGCAGGTATGAATATGGCTCAGAATGCAGGGGCTGCACAGGCATCAAATCTTTTCCAGCAAGCCGGTGCCACAGGTTCCGGACAGCGTACAGACATAGATGCTACTAACGCCCAGATGCAGGCTAATCAGGCAGCCTGGGGCGGCGGAGCAGCAGGTGCAGCTGCCGGAGGTACAGCCCACGGTGCCGGGGAACAAGCCGGTTCGGCACAGACCGGAGCAGGGACATGGAGCTGTGAATGCGGTCAGTCAAACACAGGTAATTTTTGCAGTAATTGCGGAAAACCAAAGCCTGCAGCTCCGGGCATCTGGAATTGTGAGTGCGGACAGAAGAATGATGGTAATTTCTGCAGCAATTGCGGAAAACCCAGACCATGATAATATAATCAATGCATAAATTAATGATTGAGCCGGCGGGATCATTTCCGCCGGCTCGATTTGCTTGACATTTTACTATGATTTTAGTATAACCTTGTTTAGGTTTTTGACGGAAAGACCAAAACAGATTCTTTTTGGTGTGTTTTAAAAAGAGCTTTCTTAATGTTTTCCGTCTCTATCATTTACAGATCAGAGAACAGAGGATATCTGTTCTTTTTTCCCCAATTTATTTTGCAGGATCATAGTTTGATTTGATCGTTAAAACAGGAGTTTAAAATGTCTGATTTTGAAAAAATGTCAGTAAAGGAACTTCAGGCCTTTGCAAAAGAAAACGGTCTGAAAGGCTTTACAGGTTTAAAAAAGCAGGAGCTGATCGCATTTATTGTAAGTAAGGCCCAGGAAGACCAGCAGATAAGAAAGGCCGGCAGGGCAGCAAAAGAAAAAGTAAAAGAAAATGCATACGAAAGCATAAAAGATAATAAAAAAGATGATCATGGGATTATTGCGGAAGAGACAGTAAAAGAAGGTTCTAAAGAAAATGCTGATGGGGATGCTGAAGGTTCTTTTGAAAATATGGTACCTTCAGATACTTCTTCTGAATATCCGGGAAAAGAGCTTACGAAGGAAGAAAAGGAGCTGATCAGAAAAGAGAGGCGTGAGGCGGAAGCGGCTGCAGCTGAAGCACGTATAGACGAGATAGAGAGAAGTTCCACGAAAATAGATCCGAACGATAAGGAAACGTATGCACGTGGTATAATGGAGATAATGCCTGACGGATTTGGCTTTATCAGGAGTGATAATTTTCTTACAGGTGAAGAGGATGTATATGTCCAGAATCTTTTTATAAAAAAATATAATCTCAGGAACGGTGACGTTATAGAAGGATTAAAAAAGAGAAACCGTCCCGAAGATAAGTTTATGGCTTTGATATATCTTGTAAGGGTAAATGGCAGGAATCCTGTGGCTGCTATGAACCGGCCGAAATTTGAGAATCTTACACCTGTTTATCCCGACAAGAGGATACGTCTTGAAAGGGAAAACGGTCCTGTATCAAACAGGATAATAGATCTTATATCCCCTATAGGTAAGGGACAGCGCGGGATGATAGTATCACCGCCCAAGGCGGGAAAAACCACTCTTTTGAAATCAATAGCCAATGCCATAACAAAAAATGATCCGAGAATGCATATAATAATCCTTCTTATTGATGAGCGTCCTGAAGAGGTTACTGATATAAAAGAGTCCATAGTAGGTAATAATGTAGATGTGATCTATTCTACATTTGATGAGCAGCCGGATCATCATAAGAAGGTTTCGGAAATGGTGGTTGAACACGCAAAAAGGCGTGTAGAGATGGGACAGGATGTGATAATACTTCTTGACAGTATAACGAGACTTGCAAGAGCCTATAATCTTATAATCCAGCCCAGCGGCCGCACGCTTTCCGGAGGTCTTGATCCTGCTGCGCTTTATATGCCGAAGAGATTTTTCGGCGCGGCCAGAAATATGCGTGAAGGCGGCAGCCTGACCATCCTTGCGACAGCTCTGGTCGATACAGGCAGCAAAATGGATGATGTGGTATTTGAGGAGTTCAAGGGCACCGGAAATATGGAAGTCATACTGGACAGAAAAGTTTCTGAGAAAAGGATATTCCCTGCGGTGGATCTTGCAAAGTCAGGTACACGGAGAGATGATCTTCTTTTAAACGCCGGAGAACTGAGGGCAGTAGATGTCATTCATAAGGCGTTAAGCGGAATGAAGACTGAAGAAGCGACAGAAAAGATCATAGATCTGTTTTATAAGACAAAGACAAATGATGAGCTTGCAGAGATAATATCCAAAAAGAAATTGTTTTAAACCGGATAAAGGATAAGCCGGAACACTGCCGGTAAGATTGCTAAAAAAGCACAAAAGTGATATAATTCATCGGATATACAGACAATGATCGCGGAGGCAAAAATGAGTAATAAAGATATTGATTGGGACGGGCTCGGTTTTGGTTATATCAAAACGGATAAGCGGTATGTATCATACTACAAGGACGATGCCTGGGATGAAGGAGCTCTTATCTCTGATGAGAATATAGTTATGAATGAGTGTGCCGGGGTTCTTCAATATGCACAGACCATTTTTGAGGGGCTGAAGGCATACAGATCAAAAAACGGAGATATAGTGACGTTTCGTCCGGATCTTAATGCAAAACGTATGAGAGATTCTGCATTAAGACTGGAAATGCCGGCATTTCCGGAAGACAGATTTGTGGAGGCAGTATTAAAGACTGTCAGGGCAAATGCCGATTATGTACCGCCTTATGGTTCAGGAGCTACGCTTTATATACGCCCTTTCATGTATGGAAAAAATCCGGTGATAGGTGTAAAGCCTGCCAGTGAGTATGAATTCAGGATCTTTACCACACCGGTGGGACCTTATTTTAAGGGAGGAGTAAAACCTCTTACTCTTAAAGTATCGGATTTTGACAGGGCTGCTCCCCATGGTACCGGCAATATAAAAGCAGGCTTGAATTATGCCATGAGTCTGCACGCTATAGTGACTGCACATGAGGAAGGATATGACGAAAACCTTTATCCTGACGCAGCGACGAGAACATATGTTGAAGAAACAGGAGGAGCTAATTTCATTTTTGTCACAAAAGACAAAAAAAAGATAGTTACCCCAAGATCAGACAGCATTCTTCCGTCTATAACAAAAAGATCGCTCATTACGGTCGCAAAGGATTATCTGGGACTTGAGGTTGAGGAATGTAAGATACCCATTGACAGGCTTTCGGATTATTCAGAGTGTGGTCTTTGCGGAACAGCTGCAGTTATTTCTCCCGTGGGAAAGATAGCGGATCACGGAAAGGAGATCATATTTGGCGATGATCCTGAAAAACCCGGAGAGATCTGTATGAAACTCAGGGAGATCCTCACCGGTATTCAGCTGGGAGAGATAGAAGCCCCGGATGGATGGATCTATAAAGTATGAGGTAATATTTATGGAAAACAATAAGGATAATAATCCTGATATTGAAAACGGGATGCAGGATACTACTCTCGGTCGTTACGGGCATGAACTTAAGATCGGAGAGGACGGAAGGACCGGTGATATCATAGCTGTCATCGTAACCTACAACAGAAAAGAAAAACTGCATAACTGCATAAAAGCGCTGTTAAAGCAAAAAGGAGGTCGTCCGGACATCCTTGTAATAGATAATGCTTCAGATGACGGTACGAAAGAAAGTCTTTCAGAGTTGATATTATCGAAACAGGTGATCTACAGGAATACAGGCCGGAATCTGGGTGGCGCAGGCGGTTTTGAGCAGGGCGTACGCGAAGCTGTTACCATGGGATATAAGTATCTGTGGCTTATGGATGATGACAGTGTTCCTGAAAAAAAGGCGCTTTACGAATTTAAAAAAGCACATAATAAGCTTTCGGGACGTTACGGTTTTCTCTCAGGCAAGGTTATATGGAAGGATGGCAGTATCTGTAAGATGAATATCCAGAAAAAGGATGTTTTATCAAGGCTGCCTGATTTTGATAAAGACCTTCAGCCTGTACAGTTTGCCAGTTTTGTTTCTTGTTTTATAAAAGCGTCCGTTGTCAAAGAAGCAGATCTGCCCATAGGTGAGTTTTTTATATGGGGAGATGATCATGAATATACCAGAAGAATATCTCTGGAACATCCTTGTTATTATGTGAAGAAAAGTGTAGTACTGCATGATAGTGAAACCAATACGGGTTCTGATATCTCCCAGGATTCTCTTGAAAAAATGAAATATTATCTTTATTCATACAGAAATGATGTATATATATTCAGGCGCGAGGGCATAAAAGGGATGGCCTATTGGTTTTTGCGACTTATATACCATATCCTCAGGATAGCGGTAAGCGGCAAAGAGGGAAAGAAAAAAAGATTTCTGACATTGTTCAAGGGCACTGTTATGGGATTGTTATATAGTCCGACTATAGATATGGTATGACAGACATAACATATTAACTACATCATTTACTGAAGGAGGCGGTTTTATGTATGATTATCTTATAGTAGGCGCCGGTCTTTTCGGTGCGGTTTTTGCGAGAGAAGCCACTGACAGAGGTAAAAATGTCCTGGTGATCGATAAGCGTGACCATATTGCGGGTAACGTATATACGAGAGAGGTAGAAGGGATAAATGTGCATGAGTACGGTGCCCATATTTTCCATACCAACAATAAAAAAGTATGGGATCATATAAACAGATTTGCGGAATTTAACCGTTTTACCAATTCTCCGGTAGCAAATTACAAAGGCGAGTTATACAGTCTGCCTTTTAACATGTATACTTTTAACAGGATGTGGGGCGTTATAACTCCGGATGAGGCAAGGGAGAAGATTGAAGAACAAAGAAAAGCTGCAGGTATAACTGAACCGCGGAATCTTGAGGAACAGGCTATAAGCCTGGTGGGGACCGACATTTATGAAAAGCTTATCAGGGGATATACTGAGAAACAATGGGGACGTCCCTGTTCTGAACTACCGGCTTTTATCATAAAGAGATTACCGGTAAGATATACATTTGATAACAATTACTTTAATGCTTTGTATCAGGGCATACCTATGGGAGGATATACCAAAATGGTGGCAAATATGCTGGATGGTATAGAAGTCCGCACCGGTGTCGATTATCTTGATGATAAAGACAAGCTTGATGCCCTGGCAGAAAGGGTGATCTTTACCGGACCTGTCGATGCATATTTCGGTTATGAGCTTGGAGCCCTTCAGTACAGGTCGGTGCGATTTGAAACCGAAGTGCTGGACACTCCTAATTACCAGGGGAATGCAGCTGTTAATTTTACGGATTCAGAGACTCCTTACACCAGGATAATAGAGCATAAATTCTTTGAATTCGGACAACAGCCGAAAACCGTTATCAGTCGTGAATATTCATCAGAATGGAAACAGGGTGATGAGCCTTATTATCCGGTAAATGATGAGAAAAACTCCGCGTTGTATGCACAATACAGGAAAAAGGCAGAAGCCGAAAACAAAGTTGTCTTTGGAGGAAGACTGGGAGAATATAAGTATTACGATATGGATAAAGTGATCGAGAGTGCCCTTGCTTGCGCAGAAAGGGAATTGTGAGGTGAAGATTGTCCCTATGAAGGTTTTTGTATATAATCTCAGAGAATTTGACGAAAAACCTTTTTTTGATGAAATATCTGCACAGCTTGGTATCGAATACCGATATACGGACGCAGCTCCGACGGTGGAAAATGCATCTTTGGCAGAGGGGTGTGATGCCGTAAGTATAATAACATGTCCTGTAGATGAGCCAAGGATACGTGCCTTGAAGGACGCAGGTATTAAACTGATAATGAGCCGTACGGTAGGTACGGATCATGTGGATAAAACGGCTGCGTCACGTTTGGGCATAGATGTTTTGGGAATAACATATTCACCCAGTGCAGTGGCAGATTATACTGTAATGCTCATGCTGATGGGATGCAGACATTTTAAATATATGCTTATGCGTTCCATTGCACAGGACTATGGTCTTAAAGGCCGTCTGGCAAAAGATATATGTACCCAGACTGTTGGATTGATAGGCGGAGGAGCAATAGGCAAAGCTGTGGCAAAAAGGCTTTCCGGTTTCGGCTGCAGGATACTGATGAACAGTTTGCACCCTGATAAACAGGATGAGGATATAAAGAATATCGCAGAATATACGGATTTTGATCATCTGATAGCAGAAAGCGATATCATTAGCCTGCATGTATCAGGAGTTGAAAAAAACCGTCATCTTATAGACCGGACTGCCTTTTCAAAAATGAAGAACGGAGTCATGGTCATCAATACCTCCAGGGGATTTGTGATGGACACTTCAGCTCTCATAGAAAACATTGAGAACGGTAAGATCGGATTTGCAGGCCTTGATGTTATAGAGAATGAAATAGGAAGATATTATTATGATCATGAGGATGAAGTGCTGACCAACAGGGATATAAGTATAATAAACGGATTTCCCAATGCCTTTGTAACGCCGCATATGGCTTTTTATTCGGAGCTGGCGGTTAAAGATATGGTCTTTAATTCAATGCGTAAGATAAAAGAATATTTTGAGAAATAAAAAATGAGTACAAAAAAGATTTTTTAAGATAAGGATTTATTCGTATAATGATCAGATTAGAAAGAACAGATGTGATGAATTTTGAAAATGCCATGCGCGGGGCAAGGAATCCGCTTGCAAGCTGGGACAGATCGGACAGTTATACAGAAGAAGGAAGGTTTGTATTTGGTCCGAATGATATGGATCTTGCCAGACGTCTTGCCCGTGCCGGAAGTGACCACAGGAAATTTATCAGGCAGATATTTGTATCTGTGGATATAACGGCTCCCATTTATTGGTGGAAGGAGTACGATACTTATAAAGTAGGTACGGTAGCTAATTCTACCAGTACTATGCATAAGATTCATTCAAAAACTTTTGAACTTGATGATTTCAGTCATGATCATCTTACAACCAAAGGACTTGACTCGCTGAAACGTACTCTTAAAGACCTTGAAGAACTGCGTTTGGAATTTTTGGAAACTAAGGATAAAGAGGTATGGTATTCTCTTATACAGCTTTTGCCGGAAAGCTATCATCAGATGCGTACCTGTTCTTTTAACTATGAAAATGTTTTTAATATGTACGAATCGAGAAAAACACATAAGTTGGAAGAATGGCATATATTCTGCCGGTGGGTGGAAGAACTGCCTTATTTTATGGAAATCTTTTATGCCGGGTAAATAAGGTTACAGGATCATGATCTTTTTGTTTTGGTTATATGATCAATTATGGGATAAACATTTATTAAATCCTGATATGGAGGCAGGCAGAATATGAGACTGGATAAATTTTTAAAAGTATCCCGGTTGATAAAACGCAGGACTGTGGCGAATGAAGCCTGTGATGCCGGAAGGGTTAGTCTGAACGGAAAAGCTGCAAGGGCTTCGGCTGATGTAAAGTCCGGGGACATCATAGAAATAGAATTCGGAAACCGTATTCTAAAGGCCAGGGTTTTGGATGTAAAGGAAGCGATCCGGAAGGAAGAAGCTTCCGATATGGTGGAAATATTATAAAACAGCTTGTTTTTATCGGCAGTTGATGGTAAAGTGAATTCAGTACGTTCTCTGCTTGTATAAAGATCATGATCGGGACGTATGACTATTGATAAATACAGTATGATTTGTACGGGTAATAAAATTATGCGCAAGGAAAAACGAAACAAGATCATAAAGAGGGTTTTTATCATAACAGCGGTACTCTCCCTTGTGTTGCTCTTCATTCTTGTTCTGACAAATGTTTCATCTCTTTCTGCAAAGAAGAATGATCTTGATATAAAGATATCAGAGCTGAACAAGTCCATCGAGGAGCAGAATGAGAAATATGCAGAGCTTGAAAAGTACAGTGAGTATACAAAAACCCGTGAATTTACTGAAGAAGTGGCAAGAGAAAAATTGGGGCTTGTCTATCCCGGTGAGATAGTCCTTCGTGCCGGGGAATGATCTGTAATAATAATCTTTTGAAGAAATGGTCCGTAAAGATAGTAATCATAATATTTTAGAGCTTGTGCGTGAAAATATTTCTAAGCACAGGCTTTTTAACAGTAAGGAAAAAAATATAATAGTCGGGTTTTCCGGCGGGGCAGACTCGGTCTGTCTTCTTTTTATATTGAAAAAACTGAAGGAAGAAGGATTCTTTCCTTGCACGGATATTATCGCTGCCCATCTTAATCACGGAATAAGAGGGGAAGAGGCTTTAAGGGATGAAGAT
>CACZTF010000003.1 GCA_902784025.1 uncultured Lachnospiraceae bacterium | reverse complement strand
TTTTAAAGCTGCGTGAATATAACAACCGTTATGTCCTGAATATGGGGATAAATATCACTGAACGTTGCAATTTCAACTGTCTTCACTGTTATGAGGCTGTGGATAAGGAATTTATCACAGCCTACAAAGAAGGCAGTGTGGAAGAATTTCTTAAAGATCACGAGTGTGATGCTTCGGCAGAAGATGTAAAAAATTATCTGGAAAACTTAAAAAGCAACTCTGTATCCGATGATGATCTGGATAAGGTGGCAGGCGGATGTGCCTCATCCTGGACCTGTAATCCGGAGACCTGTTGCCCGTCTGACGGAGTTTCAGACAAAAAGCTTGGATGGTGTTGATAAATCTGAAGAAAGACTCTGTTAAAGTTTTTAAAGTGTGTCAGGTAAAGATTACTATGATGCACTTTTTTTGTAAAATCTGTCAGAAGAGATGATAACATGACATTCTTTTCCGGAAAAGATGTATAATGATCAAAAGCGAACTTATTCAAGAACAAAAAAAAGGGTAACAATGTAATGAAAAAAGTTAAGATAACTGTAAAAAAATAGCATGTTACGATGATCTGATAGCTCAATATGAAAATCCGCTTGAACATCCATGCGATATGCTGCTTGGTCAGGTCTTCATATGCAACGGTTGGGAAAAACCGCAGGGCTTTTGTGACAGCGCCTGGGATACTGTGTCTCCTTTTGTCATGGCACTGGCTCATGGCGGTGAAGATTTTTATGACGGCTGGATGAAGGAACCCAGATCTGCCATGATATCCTGCAACGACGGATTCAGACCTGTAAGCTTTCTTTTGGAGACCATGGATGAGAATGTGTAAAAAGTAGATGATCGATGTCATTCGAATGTCATTGATCATTTTTCATAGGTAACAGAAAAACAGTTATTCATTTTCCGGTATTTTATTATTTAATGGATGGGTATATAATTAAGAACATAAAAGCTGTAAGTTTAACAGACAGATAAAATTTAGTATAATAATAGCCGGATTGGACAGAACGCCTTATAAAGGCTTATATTTTACTGACTTAAATATCGGTTTAAAAAATTACATATGCAGCTTATTAACGAATTAATACTTTGGAGAGGTAATCATGTTAAATATCGAAAAAACAGCTGAAGATAACAGAATCATTTATTTGCTTGAAGGACGTCTGGATACTGCCAGTTCGCCTGAGCTTGAAGAAAAAGTTAAAGACATTACAGAAGAAATAAGTGAGGTGGTTTTTGATCTTAAAGACCTGGACTATATTTCGTCTGCAGGATTACGTGTTCTTTTGGAAGCTCAAAAGATAATGTCTAAGCAGGGAGAGATGAAGGTTATAAATGTAAATGATACGGTAATGGAAATATTTGAAATTACCGGATTTACGGATATTTTGACCATAGAGTGAAAAATGCAGCAGGCCTCTGTCGTGTCCCGCCCTGTTTTAGATAATACTGTAATAAAAAAGGAGTTTTAATGGAAGAACATTTCAAAAGAGACGTTACCATGGATCCCTCCGGATTCGTGCTTTTATCGGATCTTGTGCCGGGAATCATACAGGAGATCAGATATTACTCAACCTACAATTTTATCGGAGAACGAATCGACGGATACGAGGAGCCATGCGCTTTGCTTACTAAGGATGCGGCAAGAGCCATAAAGTCAGTAAGCAATGAAATGATGGTTCAGGGATATCGTCTGAAAGTATTTGATGCCTACAGACCTGTATCTGCAGTTAAACATTTTGTGCTTTGGGGGATTGAGGACAGGGACGTACGGATGAAAGATTATTTTTATCCGGAATTGGAAAAACAGGAGCTTTTTTCAAAAGGTTATATAGCAAAACAGTCAAGTCACAGCAGGGGGAGCACTATAGATCTTACTCTGCTGGACATGAAGACAGGAAAAGAAATGGATATGGGCAGTCCATTTGATCTTTTCAGTCATGTTTCACATCCCGATAACAGAGACATTACTGATGAGCAGTACGCAAACCGTATGACGCTTCAGACAGTAATGATAAGGAACGGTTTTAAACCCATTGATTGCGAATGGTGGCACTTCACACTGGAGGATGAGCCTTTTCCGGATACGTATTTCGAGTTTCCGGTGTCATCA
>CACZTF010000002.1 GCA_902784025.1 uncultured Lachnospiraceae bacterium | reverse complement strand
CTGTGGAACAAGCAGACTTGAGAATAATCAGGCAGATGAGGAGTCTTTTGAGGAAAGCACTGACTCTACACAGGAACTTAATACGGGCCTGGTGGAAACGGATTCAGCGACGGACTCGGATTATGGCGAAGAGATGGCTGCATCCGAGACTATAGTGGGTGATAACTTAGATAACTCGGCAAACTCGGGCGCCGAAGATAACCCAGACAACTTAGACATCTCAGACAACCAAGACAATCATGCAAACCCGGATAACTCAGACAACCCGGATAACGCTCCAATTGTAGCTATTGAAATAACTCCATATGACGATGCTGCGACTGTGGATGAGGCAGTCGTAAGCCGATACCTGAACCTGCCACAAGAAGAGCTTGATAAAGCCCCTCTTTTAGAAGATTATAGTGACAGCGGTGTCAATAATGACGACCTATATCTCGTGAAGCTTGCAGAGTATAAAGATGAGGGATTAGTTGTTTACGGCCTGAAGGAAGGAGTCATTATTTCATATAAAGGGATGAAAGATTTTTTCCAGTGCGGCTGGCGCGATATGTATCCCACACATGAAATAGGGCTTTGTGATATTGATAATGATGGAGTTAAAGAGCTGATCCTGACTGTCAATTCGCTTCGGGCAAACACGTTTACTTTTACTAACAGAGATATTCTGAGAGCCTTTAAATTCAGTGATGAAGGTATAACGGTGTTTAAGCTTCCGGAAAAAGAAGTGGCAAAAATGCTCGACGGCATATTTGAGTATGATGCGGATAATAAATCAATCCTAATCCGCCAGGGAGGTGAAGCTGTTGCTGACATCCCCTTAAGTTCTTATGAAGAAGATTATAATGCTTTGGAGCAGACCGAACCACTCGAAACGGTAGTTGAATACATGAATTATGTAAGCGGTTGGCAATACGTTATAACAGAAGATGAAGTGCTTCTTCGTGTGCATGTTTGCGTTGGCGGAAAGATGCTTGATCTCGATATCTATCCTAAAGATGGAGATGGAGAGGAAATTGTGCCTACATTTAGAGTGGTTCTCAGGGATGGGGTGTTTGATCTGGTATATAAGCCTTAATGGACTCTTCTTATTTATAAGCTGAACTATGTTATAAGGAATAATGCAATGGCAGTCTGATTTCGCGAGGGATTGGGCTGCCCTCTTTTACTAAATGTATATAACAACGCTGCTTGCTATTTATTAAAACGCTGAAAAATATTTTTTGCTTAATGAACATGGATTTCTATGTGGTTAGTTCGTTATATATCAATAAGTGTAGTGTTGATTAACAATATGGAGGAACCAGACAGTATGGGAAATGAAGACGATCTATAAGAATTGATGAAATGATCGACTATTTTGCAAGTAAAGAAAAATGGAATTATGTTTCCACGCTATTGTTATGCAAAGCCAGCCTTTTACCGGATTCTATGCCAACAGATGATCGGTCTGAGAAAACAGTGGATGAACTATTGGAGGAGCTAAAAGCTGCTACTAAGCGCTTGGAAGAAACACGGGATAGAAGGGGCGAGATAATACCATCTCCTATGCAGGGAACAATTATTTTTTCTCTCGGAACATGTGGACATGGATTTGTGAACAGAGCTATTGACAGACGATGGTGGCCGGGGTGTTGCTTTGCGTCTGTGGATTGGGATTCAGAGGCACTTTCAGAATCTGCAGCGGAAAACAAATTTCTTTTGGAAATAGGACTCGAAGATATTGAGACTTCGATAAACGAGTCCTCGCTGGATTTAATGCCTTATTTCAATAAACTAAAACCGCAAATAGTGGAATTGTTGAAAAGAGAGAACAGAAAAAATGTCATAATCGTGTTTAATGCCGCGGGACATATGAGTGAACTGGCCAAAGAGATCATTGTCCTTAGTTATGAATTAGGAGCTTTACCATTTGCTGCATGCTTTATTCCGTTCTCATTTGAGTCTGAAAGACGGAGAAAACATGCGATAAGAATAAAAGCAGATATAGAAAATGTAGCATTTAAGAGTATTTTTCTCAAAAATGATGAAGCCCTTCATTTTATAGATAGGCGTACGACAATGCCTTATGCGATTGGAGTCTTACAGGATATAATGGCTGATCGAATTAACAAGCTCTTTGGCGCAACTCTATTTGGCAATCTTCGGTGAATACCGGTAGCATCTAAAGATATTTATGAGATAAAAAGAGGGAAGGATGATGGCCGTTATACCGTAGATGTTATGTGGAATGGAGATGGAACAATTGATTCTTTTACAATTCAGCCGTAAAGCAGAAATTGATTTATGTTTAATGGCTTTAGCACATATCAGGTGATACATTTATTAAAAGCAAAGTTGTACTATGGGGGAGTCTATGATAGAAAAAGTAATAATAAGATCAAATACATTATATTGTGATGTTGCACTCAAAATAGTTACCCCATCACAAACGCGGGCAGAAAAAGTCATGCTTCTCCTTCACGGAAGTATCCAGCCAGAAGG
>CACZTF010000001.1 GCA_902784025.1 uncultured Lachnospiraceae bacterium | reverse complement strand
CGCATATAAAGACCTGACCAAGATGCATATCACACGGATGGTCTATAGGATTCTCATATTGCCTGATAAGATCATCATAACGGGCTATCTTTTTGACGGTTATCTTAACTTTTTTCATTACATTTGCACCATTTATTTTTTATTAATGTATTACAACAGTATCTCAGAGCGATCAGCTTCTTTCAAGATCATTTGCCTTTTTTAATATTTCTAAAAAGCCGTATGGCAAAGAATATACCAAGCCCGATCCCGCTAAAGCCGATCACACGGAATATGATCCTTATCACATCACTGTCTCCCGTTAGTGATGAACTTAAACACATGATACTTGATCCTATCAATATTGCCGCTATGATAAGCCCTCTGGCAGCATGTCCGGCAATCCGGCTGACGTTTGGTATACCTTTATCATCTATGCCTATATCGGTGCGAAACTTAAGCTGACCCTTCTCTATCATATCTAAAACTTCCGCAGTTTTTGATGAAGCTCCGCTAACCCCCTGGAAAAGCTGAACCAGTTTCATTGCGATCTCAGGATTCATCTCCGCGGGATTTTCCAGATTCAGGTTAAAATCGGGACCTATATTTACCTTGTCCGTAAAATAATTCAATATATTTACATCCGGGCTTATGGTGTTTATGGTTCCCTCAAGTGCAACAATACCACGGGCAAGATTTGTGAGGAAGGGCTCTATCTGCATATTCTGGTCTTTAAGGCAGTCAAGAACGGTGCCCAAAAGGTCTCCCAGATCAAAATCACCGAAATCAGCACCGCTGTACTGACTGCATACACCCTCGCACATTTCCAGCAGAGCACCGTGATCAACATCTCCCTGAGGCTTTGCAAGCTGGAGCAAGGTACGTTTTACATTATACGCATCCTGCATTACAACATGAGCCACCAGATCAAAAATGGTCTGTCGCTGGTTTGCGGAAAGGGTTGCCATCATACCGAAATCTATCCATTCTATATTGTGCTCCGGAAGAGGTACCTTCTTTTCTTCATCCTGTTCTGATCCGGACCGTTCCGGCTCCCCGATATTTTCAACAGCATTTTCTGTTCCGGTACTTTCGGTTTTTTCCACCGTTGCCGGGGAATCTGCCATTTTTATAAGTACATTCCCTGTATGGGGATCGGCATGATAAAAACCGTCCACAAGAACCTGGGTGGCAAAATTATCCGCGATAAGCGCGGCAATACGCTTGCGTTCTTCAGTGCTTAGAGAGTTAAGATAATCAGTATCGCTAACCTCTGTTCCCGTAACAAAATCTTCGGTAAGTATTGCTTCACAACTGAGTTCACGGTAACATTTGGGACATTTAACCTTCTCACGTCCGTTGTTGAAATTGTAGAAACGCTCAAGATTATTTGCTTCATTTGTCAGGTCCAGCTCTATTTTAGAGGTCTGTTCCAGATCCAGGATCATACCTTTGATATCCATTTTGCCGCTTATCCTGTCACCGAACTTATCAAGAACCTTTTCGATGAGGGCAAAATCTCTTGCAACTGTATCAACTATCCCCGGACGGCGAACCTTTACTGCTACTATGGTTCCGTCAAAAAGCTCTGCCTTATGCACCTGGGCTATAGAAGCCGATCCCATGGGTTTATCGTCAAATGACTTAAAAAGTTCATCCGTGGGTTTGCCCAGGTTTTCCTCTATCTGGGCATGAACTGTCTCCATGTCCATGGGTGCAACCTTTGAACGCAGATTTGCAAAAGCCTCACAGTATTCCGGCGGAAGGTAGTCTGTCTGCTGGGAGGCGATCTGGCCTATCTTAACAAATGTAGGACCAAGATCCTGTAAGATATTTACTGATATTTCAGGAGTTATACCATTATCATAGTTGTACTTCCTCAGTACTGCGATAATCTCCTTAAGCCTTCCGTGGGTATCAGGAGTGGCTTTTTTCGCCGCTTTTCTTTGCTTGATCAATGCAGTAATAAATGATGACATGTTTTAACCTCCATTTTTTTACTCTTCATAATATAGCCTGTATTTAATATTTTTTCTAT